>JAPPAB010000171.1 GCA_026705765.1 Gemmatimonadota bacterium | reverse complement strand
GAACGCAAGCAACTACTGTTGATCCCACAATCCCTGCTGAAGCAACAAGATTCTATAATCCCAATGCTTTAGATTTGGGAGTACGTCAATTTAACCTTGTTCTTCATTCCATGATGTTACATATTTGTGCATTCATCAAGCAAAAAGCGTTGCCTATTCTACCCAATTTTTAAAATGCCACGTCCGATAATCGGTATTACGACCAGCTTTCTTTCGAAAAGTAAACAGCAATCGCTCAATCACGAGTATGTGATTGCGGTAGAACGCGCGGGTGGTTGTCCTCTTATTCTGCCTATGACAGAGGAGCAGGAAACGCTCGCGCCGCTGTTTGCCCTGCTCAACGGCCTGATTATTACTGGCGGCCCTGGTATTACGCAGGGTCTGGTTGGCAAGTTGCCCAAAGACCTGCCCGAGGTTGCTCCCACGCGCTATGAAAATGATATTCGCGCTTTTGAGTACGCGCAAAAAAAACAGATGCCTGTTTTGGGCATCTGCTATGGCATGCAATTTATCAACGCTCAATTTGGCGGCACAATCTATGCCGATATTCAAATACAATGCGATGTCGATTCGCATTCACCCAGGCGCACAGAAGATCCCGTTTATCACGCGGTTTCACTTGATTCTAACTCTCATCTCTCGTCTATTCTGGGCAAGACCGAATGTACGACCAATAGCTTTCACCTGCAAGGACTCGAGGCGGTTGGCGGGGAGCTCAATATAAGTGCCCGCAGTGAAGATCGAGTCATAGAAGGTATCGAAACACCAGATGGTCGCATTATCGGTGTGCAATTCCATCCCGAAAAAATGCCCAATACGATTTTCGATCGCATCTTTGATCACTTGCTTAATCAAGCAGATAGCTATGCTCTAAACGCCTGATATTACTGGATATCCTTCCTCTTTCCAATAGGTAATCCCGCCGATCATTTCTTTTACGGAAAATCCCAAAGCACTCAATTTCACAGCGGCTTTTGTCGCGCCGTTACACCCAGGTCCCCAGCAGTACACTACGAGTAATCGGTCTTTGGGAAATTCAGCCATTCTCGCTTCGGTCATATCATTGTGATCAATGTGGATAGCCCCGGCAGCGTGACCGTTGAGATAGTCTTCTTTACTGCGCACATCAATAAGCGCGAAACTATCGATTCCATTTTCTATATCCGCATTCACGTCAAACGGATCGGTCTCACATCGCAACTTATATGAGAAGTATTCTTGTATCTTATCAGGGGAAGCTGATGGTGTTTCACAAACGCGAGAAAAAGCTGTCATTATAACCTCCAAAAAAATTAAGGTTTAACTATTCTACCGCGCAGGATAATCGTCAAAGTCTCGTGAGGGATCGTCGCTGATCACTTTGGACGCGTACAGAGGTGTATCGACTTCGACCAATTTGCCGTCGCCTCGCAGAATTTGATTGGGGGTGTGCATTTTAACCCGCGCTGGATATTTTGCGCGCAATTCAGCAGTTTGCTTTTCGCGGAGGGCTCCCACCTCGTCAAAGTCAAATCCATCCAGTACCGCTTCTCGCAATGCTTTTAAGTCGGCATTGTCGGGATCATGTTTTAGCAAATTGCGTTGCTCGTCGGGATCGGTTTCCATGTCGAAGGCGAGATCTTCACAGTCTCGAAATGCGATATACTTGTACTGTCTGGAACGAATCATCCGAAACTCTGTGCCTTTGCCCCAGCGGGGATTTGGCGATTCGGTAATCACGCCTGCGCGGTCATTGAGTGCGGAACTCGTTTCTCCTTTTAGAACATCGGTCAAATCCACACCATCTACCCCTTCTGGACAATTTAGACCCGCCAATCCACAAAGTGTGGGGAAGAGGTCCGCAAGGCTTACGGGTGTGCGTATTTCTCGCGTGTTCAGGCTACCGTTGCGGTGTTCGGGAAGCGAAAAGATGAAAGGCACGTGGGCGGCGGCTTCGTGCCATGTATTTTTCCACCATATTCCGTGTTCGCCCACCAGTTCTCCGTGATCGGATGTATATATAATGACTGTGTTGTCCAAAAATCCATCGCGGTTGAGCAAGGCCAGAAAATCCCCCAGAATTTCGTCCAGAAAATCGACCGCTGCAAAATAAGCTGCGCGCGCTTTCATCATTTCATCTTCGGCGATTTCTTCGGTCCGAAATCCCCTGATTGCGCCCACTGTCATCGGATGGTCGGCACTATCGCCGGTGCGGCGCACCCAGGGGGGCGTTACCCCTTCGGGATAATAGCGGTCGAAAAATCGCTTCGGAGCAGTTAGCGGGAAGTGCGGGCGGCTAAATGACGTATAGACCAGCCACGGCTTGTCGGGATTGGCATGGCGATGTTCGCGCAGCCACGCAAGCGATTCGCGTGCGATCATATTTTCTTGTAAGAGCGATTCGGGTACCTCGCTGATTCCCGCATCAACTGTGCGCGTCCGCAAACCATCTCCTGTTTTGTGCAATGGGTCGGGCTGATGGGAACAGGGACCACCGAAGTCGCCATAGGGCCGCGCGCCAAATCCGGCGTGTTGCAAAGATCCGCCCAAATGCGTTTTGCCCACGACCGCTGTTTCATACCCATTGGCCTGAAAATGACTGCCAAAAGTGGGCAAATCGGGATCTAAAATCGACCCATTGGTCCACGCGCCACACCGATGTGCGTGTCGTCCAGTTAGCATTGAAATACGGCTCGGAGTACACAGCGGCATCTGACAATAGGCCGCGTCAAAGTTGACGCCCTGTGCGATTAAGCCATCCAATGTGGGCGTGTGGCAGGGTTCACCACCTCGCTCACGGCTGCGTGCCGACAAAAAGCGAAAACTGTGTTCGTCACTGTGCAAAATCAGGATATTCGGACGTTCAGGCATAAACCCTCCTTGATCAGTTGTAGAATCGGATTAAACTAATGCCAAATCTGGCGTGTGTAAAGCGGTTCAGGTAACGGTATAGGGCTTTTTTTGTTGTACAATCAAGCCCGCGATGATCAACGTCAGTCCGACATAAGTGGAGGGAAATATGTCTTCTCCCACCAAAAAGTGGATAAAGACAAGAGATAAGAATGGAGATAAAAAGATCAAATTTCCGATTCTCGCCGTGTGATCAGTAAGCTTCATCGCCGACAACCACAGGACAAATGTGATGCCCATTTCAAATAATCCGACGTAAATAGCGCCACCTAATCCCTGTATATTGATCCGCATATCTGAAAATGTGATGCAGATTGTCAGCACAAAAGGCAATGCAAAAACAAAATTCAAAAACATTCCCACAACCGGGTCTCGCGTATCCCGTTTGTTGAAGATCCAGTACAGTGCCCACAAAAAGCTGCTGAAAAGAGCCAGTCCCACTCCCTGGGGATTGGAAAATCTAAATCCCATTATATCGCCCCGGGTAGAAATCACAAATACCCCGGCATAGCTCACTGTTCCGCCGATTACATCCCACAGGGTCAATTTTTGTTTCAAAAGGGGAATGGACAACAGGGCCAGTGCTATTGCCCAGGTGTAATTCAGAGGTTGTGCTTCTTGCGCAGGCAGCAGGTCGTAAGCACGCAGCAATACCAGATAGTAGGCACATGGATTGAGCAACCCCAATCCGAGGGATTGCAAATACTGCCGTCGCGTACACAAAAAAACCGCCGACCATTTGCCCTGAGCCACTATAATCAGGCCCAGAACAATGGACGACGCAAGGACGGCGTAGAACAAAAGTTGAATGGGATCTAAAACGCGTAGAGATAATTTAAATGCAGTGGCCGCCGTTGACCACAGAAAGACGGCAGAAATTGCGTAAAGATATGCCTGTTTTTGGGGGAGACGCAAGGGGGAGCTTACGTCTTGCGTCTTACGTCTCACGTTTTATTTTTATCCTTCCTTTTGTCTGCGAAGAAATGTGGGATATTGTAGATCGTTTAGGGATATGGTGTCGATTTTGGGTTTTTCTTCGGGTTTTTTCTCGGGTTTTTCCTCGAGTTTTTTCTCGGGTTCTTCCTCTGTATCAAGCTCAGTATTCTCAGATTCAATTTTGCGTATAAAGGCTGGAATATCTGTGCTAACAGTAGGCTCGGGTGTGAACTTCGAGTAAGAAATGCCTATATTGGGCTCATTGAGCTTCTGCGGTGAGTCGGTATTAAAGCCCGTGGCAATAACTGTGACGCGCATTTCGTCCCCGAGGTTATCATCGAGCACCGTACCCCATATAATATTGGCTTCGTGACCCACGGCATCGGTTATGAGATTCACAGCTTTATCCATTTCAAACAGCTTCAGTTCACTGCTGGCTGAAATATTCACCAGCACTCCCTGAGCGCCTGCAACAGATACATTGTCGAGCAATGGGCTATTCAATGCTTTTTCAGCTGCTGTAATCGCTCGATTTTCGCCAGAAGCTTCGGCTGTACCCATCAGCGCATCGCCGCCGGCTTGCATCACCGTACGCACGTCATTAAAGTCGAGATTCACCTCGCCGGGTATGGTGATCAAATCGGAAATACCCCGCGTGGCCTGCAATAAAATATCATCGGCGATGAGAAATGCCTCTGTCAGCGTTGTGTCTTCTGAACTGATTTCCAAAAGCCGCTGATTGGGAATAATAATCACTGTATCCGCAGATCTTTTCAAGGAATCAATACCCGCTTGAGCATTGCGCATGCGCGGCATGCCTTCCATTCTAAAAGGCAGACTCACAATGCCTACAGTGAGCGCGCCTACCTCACGGGCAATTTCAGCGACGGTGGGCGCTGCACCCGTGCCCGTGCCGCCACCCATGCCAGCGGTCACAAAAACCATATCGGATCCGGTCAATGCTTCGGCGACCTCGTCGCGATTTTCTTCAATGGCCTCTGCGCCAATTTCGGGATTGGCACCTGCGCCCAATCCCTTTGTGATATTGCGCCCAATTTGAATGCAATTAGGCGCCTGTGAAAGTTTGAGATCTTGTTCGTCGGTGTTGATGGCGATAAACTCAACGCCCTGCAATCCCGACACAATCATGCGATTGATCGCATTACCACCTGACCCCCCGACGCCTACGACCCGGATTTTGGCCTGGCTATCGGAGTCAACAATAGAAAAAGTTACCATGAGAACCTCCTGTTTGAAACACAGTGGAAATGGGTTGGCTATCAACTATTTAGAGCATAACGTTAGTAAAGATGCAACTCTTTAAAAAAAATCTCGAATCCAGTTTTTCATACGACCAAAAGTTGAATTGCGAAAAACGCCGTCATCGGCTATAAAATGGCCATTTTGGTGAAATAGCCCAAATTGTACCAGCCCAACAGCGGTGGCATAAAGCGGTTCGTTCACGGCATTGGCCCGTCCCGCTATTCCTCGGGGTTTGCCAATAGCCACGGGCAAGTCAAAAATTTCTTTGGCCAGTTCCGCACAACCCTGGAGCATTGCGCCTCCACCTGTGAGTACGATGCCCGCGCCCATTAAGTCGGCATAGTCGGTGCGGCGAATCTCCTGATTTATATGTCCAAAAATTTCTTCCATGCGGGCTTCAATAATCTCGGCCATTTTTGCCCGAGACACCGTGCGAGAAGGTCGTCCGGCAACCCCCTGCACTTCGACCATATCGTTGGGCTTGACCAGCGATTGTAATGCACAGCCGCTTTCTCGTTTCATGGCTTCGGCTTGTTTCCAGGGCGTGCGCAAACCAATAGCCATATCATTTGTCACATTTGACCCTCCCAATCCCACAACGGCTGTATGGCGAATAGCACCATCGTAAAACACCGCGAGATCAGTCGTGCCACCTCCTATATCGACCAGTGCCACGCCCATTTCCTCTTCGTCAGGTGTTAATACCGCATAACTCGAAGCAATGGGTTCGAGTACCAGATCTACCACCTCTACACCCGCGCGACGGATACTTTTGCAGATATTCTGCGCTGAAGTTACAGCACCAGTTACAATATGTACATCGACTTCGAGTCTCACACCCGACATGCCAATGGGGTCTTTAATACCGGGCTGCTCGTCAACCACAAAAGATTGCGGCAGCACGTGAACAATTTCCCGATCCATGGGAATAGATACTGCTTTGGCCGCTTCAATCGCGCGTTCTTCATCATTGGCCGTAATTTCATTGTCCGGTCCCGAAACGGCCACAACCGCCCGCGTATTCACGCTGCGTATATGATCTCCGGCAATGCCCGCATAAACAGCACCAATGCGCGTGCCCGACATTTCCTGCGCTTCTTCTATAGCTGTGCGGATAGATTGCACAGTTTTTTCCACATTGATCACCACTCCGCGCTTGAGGCCCTGGGAGGGACTGCTGCCCAGGCCCGTAATTTTGGGCGTGCCGTCATCTTCCACTTCAGCTACAACAACACAGATCTTGGTGGAGCCAATATCGAGTCCAACAATTCGATCCATCGTGTGAGGCCCTTTCACTGATGAACTACTGCCGCTTGCCCACAATTACCTGATCTCTATAGCGCAGATCAATATACGCGAGGTCTGTGCCAAGCCCAGAGGTGGCCTGAGTATAGGCGCGGAAATTCTGAATCTGCTTTTCGGGGTTTGCAAAACGCATTCTGAGGGCCAGATCATCAGCCACCAGATAAACCGTAGCAGAATGGGGATTGTCAGTACAAATTTCTGAAATTTCACGCCAAAACGCCGGTGTGTGGATTTGCAATTCCGTCACAAATTTCGCCAGAGCACTTGCCCAGGATCCATCCTTATCTCTTTGCAAATCAACACCTGTTAGAATGGGTAAATCTACCTGCGCAGCAGGAGACAGGGGGAAAATTTTGCCAGACTCATCCAACCCCATCAAACCATTGGGCGTGTTCAACAGCCCAACAGGCTGGCGTTCCTCGATACTAATGACGAGTGTTTCCGGTGGTTCTCTGTGTAGCAACACCTTTTTGACCATCGGGTGCTGTGCCACGCGTTCTGTTACAGATGTTATGTCACAGGCAAAAAGATTTGTACCCACCTGCAATTGCGAAAGATCTATGACTTCAGCTTCAGATATCAGGGCGTTGCCGAGGACCCGAATATGTGTCATGAGAAAGAAATCTGAATCCGCCAGCGATGAATAGGCATTTTGGATGCCCACACCCAGCAGGCTCATCAGTGTCATAACAATTACCCAGTGCGCGAGTTTTCGGGGCCGCTTCTGCGGTGCAGGGGCTGTGTACAGGGTCGTATTCACCGCATCCTGTATATTTTTAGACCTGTGAGATATGTAGATTGGTTTATACTCAGACATA
The DNA here is from genome assembly GCA_026705765.1 of Gemmatimonadota bacterium. NCBI lineage: Bacteria > Pseudomonadati > Gemmatimonadota > Gemmatimonadota bacterium. The sequence goes on along the minus strand of JAPPAB010000171.1, from coordinate 35,379 downwards.
AAATCCTCCTGAGAAAATTCGTTATTCACCCAATATTCTTACTTCTGTCTCCAATTCAATTTTGTGAATCTGGAAAACGCGCTTTTGAACCCGCGCGATTAGCGCGAGTACATCTTCGGTGGAATGTCCACCGAGGTTGACCATAAAATTGGCATGTACATCCGAAACTTTCACTGCTCCTATCGACATCCCTTTGCATCCGGCACTGTCGATGAGTGCTCCCGCAGAATACCCTGGTGGATTCTTAAAAATGCACCCTGAACTGCGGTTTGACAGCGGTTGTGTGTCTTTGCGTTCTGCCAACAGGCGATCCATCTCAGCGGCAATAATTTTGGGATCACCTTCTGCAAGTCGGAACCCGGCTTCGACAATAAGCAGATCAGCAGGCAAGTCTGTGTGTCGATATCCAAAAGAGATATCGGATTGCTCGAGGTAAATTTCTCGACCCGTTCTGAGATCAATACCGCACAACCAGTTCACGCGATCCATCGTTTCACCGCCCCAGGCACCGGCATTGCCCCATATTGCGCCGCCGATGGTGCCGGGAATCCCGCATCCAAATTCCAATCCTGTTTTGCCTGCCCGCTGGCATTGTCGAGATACTACCTGTGTGCTCGCGCCGGCTTGTATGACGCCTTCGTCATCTCCAATCTCAATGCGTCGCGCGCCCGCTGTAAGTGAAATGACCAGCCCGCGAAATCCGCTATCGCGCACGAGAGTATTTGTTCCTCCACCCAGCGGAAAGATCGGAAGTCTGGCATCTTTGATCAGGGGTACAGCAATGGCCAAATCGCTGAGATCGGCTGGCGAAAAAAAGAGGTCTGCTGTACCACCCAACCCAAATGTCGTGTGTTTGGCGAGGGATTCATCGCGCTTGAGCTTTCCCCTGCATTGGCGTTGAATCTCTCTCGCGAGCAGATCGCGTCGTGCATCGTTCATTGCCTTATATTTCTCTGAGCATTTGGTAAATATCGCTGGCAACTGTTTCAATATCTCCAGCACCCATAACCAGTAGCAGATCTCCAGCACGCAAGTCGTTTAATAATGCCGCTTTTAAATCATTTAGCGCAGGTGCGTAATTTGCTCCGGAAATCTGATCGGCAAGCCACTTCCCGTCAACGCCCGCAATGGGTTCTTCCCGCGCGGGATAAATATCGGTGATCCACACGCGATCGGCCCGTTGTAACACCCGGGCAAAATCGGGTGCAAAATCGCGCGTTCGGGTGTACAAATGCGGTTGAAAAGCGACTACAAGGCGACCGCGCCATCCCGCCCGCGCCGCCTGAAGTGTGGCAGCAATTTCTGTGGGGTGATGGGCGTAATCATCAATCACCGCGATACCCCGTGCTTTGCCGAGCATTTCAAATCGGCGATGAACACCTCGAAAGGCTTCGATACCACCACAAATTTCTTCCCAATTGAGGCCGACATACACACCAACCCCAAGTGCCGATAGAGCATTAGTTACATTGTGTTTGCCCGGTACTTGAAGGCGCGTACGCCCCAACCGCGTATTTTTTTCAAACACGTCAAAAGCCATCCCAAAACCGTCTTGTTCAATACTTGTTGCGCGAAGGTCGCCGTCTGTCAAACCGAAGGTCATTTTTTTGTATTGCCTATCGAGATTGAGCAGGCGTATCTCGGGAGAGTCAGCACACAACACAGCGCAGCCATCGCTGGGCAGGGTATTGATGAATTGTTCAAAAGTCGCGCGAATGTCGTTCATATCTTCGTAGCAGTCGAGGTGATCGGCTTCCAGTGCTGTTACCACAGCAATTTTGGGTCTTAATGTCAAAAAAGAGCGGTCGTATTCGTCGGCTTCTACCACCCAGAGCGCGCCATTGCCTATGTGCAACGCAGTTTCCCAGCCAGAAATCACACCCCCTACAAGAGCCGTTGGGTCATAGCCAGCGGCGATGAGCATGGTCGTGATCATTGCCGTTGTAGTGGTCTTGCCATGCGTGCCCGCCACGCATATCGCGGGATGTGGATTCACAAGTTGACCGAGCAATTCGGCGCGGCGCAACAGGGGAATGCCTTTTTCACGCGCAGCTTTTCTTTCGGGATTCTCAGAATCCGTCGCCGATGTGTAAACGACGCAGTCGGCTCCAGCAATGGCATCGCGCGCATGTCCAATTCTCACGGAAATACCGAGTTGTTCCAAACGCCGGATGAGCGGTGAATCCTGCCGGTCAGAACCCGATATGAGGCATCCACGTGCGGCGAGCAATTCGGCCAACGCGCTCATGCTTATGCCGCCAATGCCGATAAAATGCACTCGGGTTCCAGCGTCGAATGAGACCATTTTGAAATCGTTCAACGTCGGGGAATGATGAGGTGATGTTGTTTATACATCGCGTGCCGGGGAACGGTTTGCGATGTAGCAGGTGAGTGACGGGTTCTATGTCGAGTACTCGTCCGTCCAATGCCAATGAGCACACCTGTCGCGGAGAGTGTAAACATCAAGGATGAACCACCGTAGCTGATAAAGGGAAGGGGAAGTCCCGTGACAGGCAGCAACCCGGTAGCCACACCCATGTTGATCAGAGCATAAATCAGAATCGAAATCGTAATGCCAGAAGCGAATAGAAATCCAAAGGTGTCGGGAGCTATGCGGGCAATGCGAAATCCGCACCTCCCAAATATTAAAAATAAAATTAAAACGAGCATGGTGCCCCACAAACCGAGCTCTTCGCCCACAATGCTAAATACAAAATCAGTATGGGGCTCGGGCAGAAAGAAATATTTTTGCTGCCCCTGTCCCAGGCCCGTGCCCCAAAATCCACCACTGCCCAGGGCGAGAAGGGATTGCGCGAGATGATAGCCCGTATTTTGCACATCATCGCTGGGAAATATAAACGTCATCACGCGCTCGCGGCGATATCCAAAAACAAAAACAATCACATACAGAACAGGCAAAAGACCTGCAAACGTCGCCATGAGGTGTCGCAATCGCACACCGCCCAGATAGAGCATCAATGCACAGGTCACGCCAATTGCCATCGCCGTGCCCAAATCGGGTTGTATCAAAATCATCACCATTGCCGTGCCGATTACCACGACATGGGGTAAAAAGCCCGATTTGAAATTGTCAATTACATCCTGGCGGCGCGTCAGGGAATCGGCCAGGTAAAGCACCAGAACTACGCGCATCATGTCGGCGGGTTGAAATTGCCCACCTGGCAATGGTATCCAGCGATATGCACCTCGCACCTTGCCAATGCCAAATAGCTTGAGGATGAGGACCACGAGCAAAAAAGCAAAAGCTATCGCCAGCATCAAACGCGCCTGTTTGCGCCAGACGCGATAATCTATGTGAATCAGCAGAACCATCACAACCAAACTGATGGCCATGCGAATGGCCCAGCGGTTGAGAAAAAAATTGCCATCGTCAAATCGCAGTTGCGCCAATCCAGAACTGGCACTATACATCACTACCGTGCCAAAGCCCACCAACATAACCACAATGAGCAGCAACAAAATCCAGGTTCGATCATATCTTTGTTCGTTTGTCAGTGTCATGAAGAAGTAAGGAGTGAGAGGGCCACCTCACTCCTTGCGCCTTTCACATTTCAAACCCCAGTGCTGTAACTACTCTTTCCATTGCAATGCCGCGCGATCCCTTGATGAGCATCAAGTCTCCGGGTTTCAAATAAGCCTGCAATGCCCCGGTTAACGCATCCCGGTCTGCATAAGCCCACGCCTGGTCTATGCCTGCCTCGCGTCCCCCTTCAACGACCACTGGTGCCAGATCGCCCAGCGCGAAAAGTGCGTCAATTTGCCGATTGCCAGCTTCGCGTCCCAATTCCCGATGTGCGTCGTAGGTCATTGCTCCTAATTCGCGCATATCGCCTACTACTGCAATCCGCCGACCAGCCACCTCAATTTGCGATAGGGTCTCAAGGGCTGCCCGCATCGACGAGGGGTTGGCGTTGTACGTGTCGTTGATCATGCGAATTCCATTGTGTTCCAGTACCTGACTTCTCAGTTCGGTCAGCGTAAAATTTTCAAGTGCTTTTGCCGCATCTTGTAGGGGCACATCGAGAGCCCATCCCGCTGTTGCGGCCATCAGCGCGTTATACACATTGTGCTTGCCTGGAATTGACAGGTGAAACGAATGGCCCTGTAGAGAGAAATGACCAAAGCCCTTCTGATCCAGTTTGAGTCCCTCCCCACGAAACTGACATATCTGTTCGATGCCAATGCCCAGGAGTCTCCCCTTAACTTTTGCTCTCTCCTTGGACAAAAACAGGTCATCGAGATTCAAGATAGTCATAGAAGACTCGTCTAGATATTCCAGAAGTTCCCCTTTGGCTTTTGCCACACCCTCTACAGAGCCGAAAAACTCGATATGTGCTGGTCCGATATTGGTTATCATGCCGATGGTCGGTTGCGCAATTTCGCACAGATAGCGCATACCGCCGCGTTCGCTAATGCCCATTTCAATAACTGCGACATCGCAATGGGCCGACAATTTGAATAAGGTGAGCGGCACGCCCAGTCTGTTATTGAGATTTCCCCGTGTTGCCAAAACCCGATACCGCGTGCTCAAAACAGCAGCGACCATATCTTTTGTCGTGGTTTTGCCACTGCTACCCGTAATGCCAATAACGGGAATGTCGAAACGCCTGCGATAAAACCTCGCCAGATCGCCCAGAGCTAAATCGGGTGCATCGACAGCGATCAGTGCTTGCCGCGATTCTCGCGCTCCAGACCGGGTGACCACTGCAGCACAGGCTCCCCTGTCAAATGCAGCGTCCAAAAACTGGTGACCATCGACCTTTTCGCCGGGCAATGCAAAGAAAATTTCACCCGGTTTGAGTGTCCGCGTATCAATACTGACCCCTGTTGGTACAATAGAGAAGGGATCATCCCGTCCGATCCAGTGCCCCCGGGTCGCGTCAATTACATCTGATAGTGTTAATCCTTCCATATAACCCATCACCCCACTTTGCACGTGAGTATTTCCCGTGCAACTTCACGATCGTCAAAAGGGGTTTTAATCCCATTGACTTCCTGGTAATTTTCATGTCCCTTGCCCGCAATGAGCACGAGGTCACCTGGTCGCGCTTTTGCAATGGCCTTTTCAATTGCCCGTCGGCGATTGGGTTCAACGATGTGTGGGGCATCGCCCAGACCGGGCAAAATATCGGCAATAATGGCATCGGGGTCTTCGGTGCGGGGATTGTCTGATGTCACCACAGACAGATCGGCCAACCGTGCAGATAGACCGCCCATCACAGGTCGCTTCCCCTTATCGCGATCCCCGCCGCACCCAAATACACAAATCAATTGTCCACGGGCAAATGCACGCGCCGTTTGCAGCACATTTTTAAGTCCATCTGGCGCGTGTGCATAATCGACAAATACCCCAAAATTTTGTCCACAATCAATGCCTTCAAAACGACCCGGAATCCGAATTTCGCGCAAAGCATCTGCGATGATGTCGGGTTCGATTTTCAATGCGAGGCCAGCAGTGACTGCCGCAGTTGCATTGTACAACTGAAAATCGCCCCGAAGTGCCAGTTCCAGGTCCATCTGTCCGTGCGGCGTTTGCAAACAAAGTCGCGTACCGCCCTGCGATGTGCTGCCCTCTAAAATGCGCACTCTCGCATTTTCTGAGCGACCATAGCTCAACAAATGTGCCGAACATTTTTTTATCAATATTTTTGATGCCGCGTCGTCTGTATTGACGACTGCATAAGCATCCGATCTGAGATTGTCAAAGAGCCGTGCCTTGGCAGCCAAATAGGCTTCAGGCGTGTCGTGATAATCCAGATGATCGCGCGTGAGGTTAGTAAATACCCCAACTTCATAATCAATGCCCAACACGCGGTTTTGCGCCAGTCCGTGTGATGTTACTTCCATCGCGGCTGACCGGCATCCCGCATTGACCATTGCGCGAAACATGCGGTGTAAGTCGTGTGCCTGTGGCGTAGAATTATGCGATGTTTCGCGTGTTGTGCCGAGGTCGTGTTCAATGGTTCCAATCAAGCCCGGTGCGAGACCAGCCATTTCGAGCACCGCGCGGATGAGATAAACGGTCGATGTTTTGCCATTGGTGCCCGTAACACCGATCATTTTCAACTGTTCGCTCGGTCTGTTGTAAAAACGATGGGCAATATGTGCAAGTGCGCGATGCGTGTTGGTCGTTTGAACAAAAACCGTATTCCCTACATCGACATCGCGTTCGGCAACAACGGCCCGAGCACCTGCCCGAACAGCCTGAGAAATAAAAGGATGTCGATCTGGAAAGTTGCCATCGCTACTGAGCGCGACAAATACATCGCCTTCTTTGACGCGTCCCGAATGGGTTGCAATACCCCCAATATTGGGATTATTTCCGCGCATCCTCACGACATCTGGCACGTCGGATAGCAGTTCTCGCAGGCGCATATCTCAACTTTCTCGTTTGCATTCGACCGTGCATACAGTTCCCGGTTTTACGGCTACACCCGGTTCGGGTGATTGTGCAATCACCCGTCCACTACCCGAAATTTTGATCTGGAATCCCAATTGTGTCAATTGGGCGACCGCCTGCCGCACAGGTGCTCCGCGCACATCGGGCATGTAAAGCGAGTCTGAACCTTTGTCCTCTGTGGCAGAAGCCAAAAACAACGAGACATTATTTTCTTCGATGTCGATATGCTGTCCAACAACGCGGTCTCCCTCACCCGCAATTTGATAGGTCATTCCCAGACGTTTCAGGGCATCTGTTGCAGCTTTCCGCGAAAGGCCCACCAGATGAATATCGGCGCGTGGAGGTGGCGGCGGCTGTTCTTCGAGCAGGGGTGCACTGTGGCGTAGAGGCGCTTGCCGCAGACTCAAAACTCGCTGTACAATACGTTTAAAAACAGGCGCGGCCACCAGACTTGCCCAGTGGATCTTTTGGGGGCTATCTATGGCTACCAGACACAGCAACTCGGGGCGTTCAACGGGCAAGAATCCCACAAAAGACGGAATGTAGCGATCGGGATCGTATCCGGGCTGTCCCTCTTTTACCTGTTGCGCTGTTCCAGTTTTTCCTGCAACACGGAAACCGTCTATGCGTGCATTTTTACCGGTACCGTGACTGACAACGCCTTCGAGAAAACTGGTAAGAGTGCGGGCTGTTTCTGGCGATATTACCCGTCGAATTGGTCTGGGCGATCCTTCAGCTGTTGTGGAATCGTTGCGAGAAGCTTTAAAAAAAATACGCGGCTTCATCAAGCGTCCCCCATTGGCAATCGCGCTATAAGCAGCGGCGACTTGAAGGGCTGTCACGGCGATCTCTTGTCCTATGGAAAGGGTTTCCAATGATCGTGCCGACCATTTATCTGGATGGCGAAGTTGACCGCCGACTTCGCCCGGTAAGTCCACACCTGTTTTGGCGCCAAAGCCAAACAAGCGCATCTGGCGGTACAGGGGACCTTTTTCCACTTTACGTGCAATTTTAGCCGTGCCAATATTACTCGATTCTTCCATTACTTCTCGCACGGTCAGCCAGCCGCTGGGATGTGAGTCTCGAAGTATTTTGCCACCAGCGATACGCATTCTGCCATTTTCACAGAAGATCTTATCTTCTGGCTTAACCAAACCGGCTTCAAGCGCGGCGGCAAATGCCACAACCTTAAAGGTTGAACCCGGCTCGAACTGATCAGTAGCTGCCCGATTGCGCCGTATCCAGAGTTCTGATTTTGAAAAATCATTTGGATCGTAAAAGGGCGCATTTGCCAGTGCTAAGATTTCGCCCGTATGAGGGTCCATTACAATGGCAATGCCGCTTTTGGCATTGAATTTCTGCATGCCTTTTAGCAACTCTTCTTCTGCAATAGCTTGATAGTCAGCATCGATGGTAAGGGTGATATCATCGCCATTTTTCGGCATCCGCCGAACTGCGCCGAGTGTGCTGAGCATTTGCCCTCGCGCATCAACGCGTGCGGATAACTCACCTGGTTCGCCTCTTAAGATTGGATCAAACGCGCGCTCAATTCCTTCGATTCCCTGTCCATCGGTATCGGTATATCCCAATACCTGACTCGCCAGAGTCCCCATGGGATAATTGCGCCTCATCTCGACAATGCGCCCGATGCCTTCTGGCAATCCGGTAGGTGCATCGATGACCTGACGAGCCAGCCACACGAAGGAGCGCGAGCGATCTACCTTTTCAAGGAGAGATGCCTCATCATGTCCGGATTGTTGAGAAAACCGAACGGCGAGCGCACGCAGGCTGTCTCTATCGGATATTTGATTGAGAAAGAACGATTGGGATTCGAGGCTTGTCGCCAGCACCCGGCCGCGTCGGTCAAAAATGCGTCCTCTTTCTGCCAGTAAAACCCGCTTCTTGACATGCTGACTGCGCGCCTGGTCTGCGTATGTCTCTACCGACCAGACTTGTAGAGAAACCAACCGAAACGCCAAAAGTAGTGCGAATCCCATACCGAAAAACGCGATTATTCTTAAGCGGTTATTCATTATCGACTCAAATACAAATTTTTTGGTGGATCACTTGGGAACACCATACCCAATTCTCGAACGGCAATATCGCGAATGCGCTTGCTCTGCTTCAAACTCGCTGTACGGGCCAGGAGTCGCTCTTGCTGGTTCAAAAGATTTTTTCGCTCTTCACTTAGCTGGTCGATTTCACGCCCCTGACTCAGGGTTTGCACATGCCCCCACATATAAATCAGTAATCCTGCAACGAGGAGAATAATCGATAAAAAACCAGAGCGATAAATCCCCCAGGGCGGGCGCGGTTCTGAAGTCACGACAGTAGTCCTTGATGGCATAACCAGGGCTGAGCGGAAACAGCGAGGCGTTGCGCCATGCGAAGTGTTGCGCTACGTGCCCGTGGATTTTTGACGATTTCCGCCCGATTTGGTCGAATGGCTCGCTTTCTCGGCAAGGTCAATACTGGTAAGCGATCACACGCGCATACGGGCAGACCCACAGGTCCGATACAATCGCGTGTGCCCAGTTCAAAAACCCGTTTGACAGCGCGGTGTTCCAGCGAGTGATAAGACAAAACGCCAATGCGCCCGCCGGGTTTGAGCAAGTCAACAGCTATTTGAAGTGCGTCTTCAAGATGTGTCAATTCGTCATTTACTTCAATGCGAAGTGCCTGAAATACCCTCGCAAGTGTCTTCTGCTTTCGAGGTCCATAAGTATGCCGTATAATTACATCGGCCAGGTCGTCCGTATAATTAAGAGGCCTGTTTTCACAAATTGCTCGGGCAATGCGGGCAGCAGCGCGTTCTTCGCCATAAGTTTTAATGACGTGGGTCAAGTTTTCCTGCGAATACGAATTGACCACCTCGTGGGCCGTGCATTTTGCATCGGGTCCCATACGCATATCGAGCGCACCGCGTTGCTGAAAACTGAATCCCCGGTCGGCATTGTCAATCTGGTGCGATGAGAGACCCAGATCGAATAAAATGCCTGTAATTGTCGCGAGACCCTGTTCCGCCAAAATATGTCGGAGATTCCAAAACGGTGCTTGCACTGTATAAACGCGATCTTTGAATGGAATCAGGCGTTTTGCCGCGACTTCGATAGCTTTGGGATCGCGGTCAATGCCGATTAATTTGCTATTAAGTCCCAGATGCTTGAGCATAATTTCAGCGTGTCCGCCCCCTCCCAAGGTGGCATCGACATAAATTCCATTGGGGTCAGTTATGAGATATTTTGACACATCTGACTCCAGGATCGGAACGTGATACTCTGGGGCCTTGTGGTGCATAACATGTTGTTTTTAGGTTTGTTGTCGTATAGTCGAATATTTATTCTGAATATTTATTCCTGATTTTGGAATATTCATTATCGTTCTAATCCTTCTGCTATCTCTTCCATATTGACGGCATTTTGAGCTTCGTTATACCTGTCCGGATCCCAAATTTCAATACAATCAACAGCACCTGCCAGCGTTGCGCGATCTGTAATACCGACTGAATCCAGACGCTTTCGGGGGATCAATGCACGCCCCTGGCGGTCGAGTTTTACTTCAGACGCACGTCCTGCCATTGCTCTAACTAGTTGTCTTGACTGGACTTGCGAGTGCCCCATATTGCGAAGTTGATCAATGATCCGCCGCCATCCATCGGGGTCAAATGCGGCCAAACAGCCATCAAACCACTGCGTGACAATAATTGAACTTACGCCATTGGGCAGTGCGTTCCGAAATGCTGCCGGAACGATTAAGCGACCCTTGGTATCGATGGGGACATTTTCAAAGTCGCCATAAAACTCTGGACAATTATCGGACATCTGAGAAGCCTGAGAGATCTAAGTTTTTATTTTACAAAGTGATATACAAAAAAATAAAATCCACCACAATCCACCACAATATGCCACTTGGGTTAAATTAGTAATTCGCGTTTCAAAAGTCAATTGTTTTATAGAGAAAAAATAAGTTATTTATATATATGTATTATTGTGACGTATTTTGAGAGCATTATGGAAGGGCCTCTGTGGATTTTTCTCTTTGGAACTCTGTTATGAAAAAGCTGCTCCTCTGGTGTCTCTTGCTCGGCGCGGTTGGATGCGCGGTTGATGAACAGTCAACACCGTCATCGTCAAAGCTATCGGATAAAAAATTTATCGAGTTATTTGCAGACGCGCTGGAACTTCACCGTCGTTATGTACACATGCCCGACTCACTACTGGCGGAACGAAAAAAGCTGTTCAAACGCCATGACATTACACAAGCCGATATTGAGAAATTTCTCAAAGATCGGCGGGATCACCCCGAAAAATGGGATGGGCTCATTGCTCTGATTCAGCAGCGATTTGGGGAGGCAGCAGAGCGTGAGATGAAGGCATTTCAAAAGACGAAAAAGAAAGGTGAGAAGTGAAACGTGAGAAATGGTGCACAGATGGTCGCAGTCCAGACCAGTTCACTGTGAAGGGTTGAGACAGGAGGCTAAAAAAATCCCCACAGTTTTTTGTGGGGATTTTTTTGTCTAACCTCCGGTATATTGGGCTGGAGGCTTTAGTTTCCAAACCATCCGGAAATGCGCCCGATATCGTTGAAGGTTACGTAAATGATCAGGAAGAGCAAAAATGCAAATCCAGCTTGTTGGAGCCAGGCTTTGTGTCGCGCAGATAAATCTCGGCGGATAATGCCTTCAATCGCAAGAATGGTGAGATGGCCACCATCGAGCATGGGAATGGGTAGCAAGTTGAGCACGCCCAGGTTAATACTGAGCAGAGCCATAAACCACAGCAGAGAGGAAAAACCGCGTTCAGCACTTTGTCCCACCATCTGGAAAATCCCAACAGGTCCGGCCAGAGCTCTGCTGGATTCTTGTCCTATGACCAGATCTTTGACAAATCGAAAAATAGTCATTGACAAATTGATGGTTTCTGATGCGCTGCGGCGCACGGCCTTAAAAAAGGAAATGGGGTTGCGTTTGGAAGCCAAATCAATGCCAATGCGCCCCACGGTTTCGCCATTAAAAGTTTGAGATGCGGGAATAATCCGCTCTGTCATCTCTTCGCCATTGCGCTGCCAGGTCAATGAGATTTCCACACCGGGTTGCGCAGATATCTCGCGGCTCATCTCCCACCACATCGTGACGGGGACATCATTGACCGATGTAATCACATCGCCCGGTTGTAGCCCAATTTCTGCGGCTGGCATTCCGGGCATCACACCTCCAACCTCTGTGGTAATATAATATCCCAGTCCCAGACCTTCGCGGGGAAGCGAGGTCAAATCGACAGAAATAGCCAATCGCTCGGTCATGTCTGATCGGTAGGTGGGTATTCGTTCAATTTCAACGGGTATGACGTCACCGGCTTGAAGGAGAAACGCATCTTCCATTTCGTCCCAGTTATTTACCGCTGTATTTCCAACGGCTAAAATGCGGTCTCCCGGTCTTAGGCCTGCCGTATAGAAGGGCGAGTCTGTCTTAACTTCACCCACGCGCGAATCGTCTAAAAATGCGTATTCGCCCGCCGACATATACAGAGTGAGCAATAGCAAAAAGCCCAAAAAAAAGTTCATTGCCGGACCGGCGATCATTACTGCCATCTGAATCCATCGCGGTTTTGACTGAAATTCCCAGGGCTTACCCTTGCCTTCTTCGTGACCGAAATCGGCCATGCCAGCAACTTTGACATAGCCGCCCAATGGCAACCACGAAAGGCAGTATTCGGTCTCACCAATTTTCACGCCTATCGCTTTGGGCGGGTATCCAAGTGAGAAAGCCTCAACCCTGATGCCCGATTTTTTAGCGACTAAAAAATGCCCGAGTTCGTGAACAAAAACCAGCACGCCTAAGACAAAAAGGAAGTAGAGAAGATCGACGATCACGGGAAACCTCGTTTCTATGATTCAAGTGAACAAATCAGCGTATTTGCACGGTCTCGCCCCCAACGGTCGGCTTCAAAGACCGCCTCGAGGGTATCTTCGCCTGCCTCGTGCTCATCGAGGGCTTTTGCAATTACACGGGGGATATCGAGAAATCCGATGCGGCTATCGAGAAAAGCATACACGGCGACTTCATTGGCAGCGTTGAGTACTGCGGGCGCAGTTCCCCCCTGTTCTACGGCCTGATATGCCAATTGGAGACAGGGAAATCGGTCGGTATCGGGCTGAAAAAAACTCAATGTGCCGACCTCTGTCAGGTCCAGGCGTTCAACCTGTGTGGGCAGCTTTTCGGGATGCACGAGAGCCTGATGAATGGGCAACTGCATGTCGGGTGTGCTCAGGTGCGCCATCATGCCGCCATCCACATATTCGATGAGGCAATGCACAATAGACTGCCGATGGATAATCACATCGATTTTCGAGACAGGCAAATCGAGAAACCATTGTGCTTCGATCACTTCAAAGCCTTTATTCATCAATGTGGCGGAGTCAATCGTAATTTTTGGTCCCATCTGCCAGGTGGGATGATTAAGTGCCTGATCGCGTGAAACACTCGCCATCTGCTTTTGCGTATAGTCAAAAAAAGGACCGCCCGAGGCGGGTAGTAAAATGCGTTTGATCTCGTCTCGGTTCGTCTCTTGCAAAGATTGCCACAGCGGCGTTGTCTCACTGTCGATCGGCAATAATGTGGCGCCTGTCTGTTTTGCCCAATCGGTTACCAGATGCCCGGCGACAACCAGTGTCTCTTTGTTGGCAATTGCCACATCTTTGCCCGCGCGCACAGCAGATAGCGTAGGGCGCAGTCCCACGCCTGCCGCCAGACCGTTAATGATCAGGTCGGTATCGGGATCGACAGACAGGTCCTGCAAGCCCGCGCTGCCTTCGAGCACTTCAATACCCAGTGGCGCGAGACGCGCCTGCACCTCTTTTGCCCCCTGGGCAATACAAACGCGCTCAGGGCGCCAGTGCTCGGCTTGTTCGCACAGCAACTCGGCATTGCGTCCGGCACATAAACTCACCAGTTCAAATCGGTCGGATAGGTTATTCAGAACACGCAGTGTGTTTGTGCCGATAGAGCCTGTGGATCCCAGAAGGGCAACGCGTTTTATCATAACAATTAGTCCAACACCGGTGGGGTACTGGCTATTAGTTGCAAATAAAGATAGACGAGCGGAAAAACAAAAAAAGTACTGTCAAAGCGATCCAACACGCCACCGTGTCCGGGGATCAGTTCCGATGTATCTTTGACGTCCATGTCGCGTTTGATCATGGATTCAACGAGATCTCCCAGAGATGCCCCAATGCCAATGAGAAGGCCGAGTATGAGGCTTTGGGCTATATTAAATAGCCCGAGTACCTGTCCGCCGAGTCCTGTTACCAAAAGTGCGGATAAAAGACCTCCGATGAATCCGGCTTCGGTCTTAGCCGCGCTGATTGTGGGAAAGGGATGCCATCGGCCAAACCACCGTCCAAAAAAATAGGCCATTGTATCATTGGCCCAAATCCCCAGCAAAATGAGAACAGCAAGTTCCGGTGCGCCAACGGATAATGTGTTTCTCACTATAAGAACAAAACTGCCCAGAAAACCGACATAGAGTACACCTAAAAGCGTGCCTCCCGCATTGAGCATGCGATAGCCTGTGGTGTCTCGAAATAGGGCGATGCTAAACATCAAAAGCAATAATACGAGAAAAAAAAATACGAAAGCATTTGGCCCAATAACAAATGCCACAGCACACCAGGAGAGGGATATAATAATGCCAAATCCCGTCCAGGGTTGCAGCCCTTTCTGCGATAGCATGCGATAAAATTCCCAGGTTCCTATAGAGACCACGCCGCACCACATCACAAATAGCCAATAGTCACCTAACCAGAATAGCACCACCAAAACTGGACCAAAAACTGCGGCTGCCAACACGCGCTGAATTAGATTGGACTTTGCCACAAGTCCTCCGAAGGCCCATTGGTTTTGCTTGCGAGCGTTTCATCGCGCAATTGAAGTCCCGTTTTGCCAAACCGCCGTTCTCGATTTTGATAACTGCGGATGGCTTCGTAGAGATGCTCGCGCTTAAAGTCGGGCCACAGTACACCTGTAAACCAGAATTCGGTATAAGCACACTGCCAGAGCATAAAATTGCTCAGGCGAACTTCGCCGCTGGTGCGAATCAGCAAATCGGGGTCGGGCAAATCACCTGTATAAAGGCGTTTAGAAAATAAATTGGCATCAATATCGTCTGGTGAAATGCGTTCCTGTGCGATATCGATAGCAATGCTTTGCACGGCTTGAAGAATATCGCTTTTGCCGTCGTAGCTCAACGCGAGATTAAGCGTTAGTCCTGTATTATTAGATGTTTCGCGAATGGCATTTCTAAGTGCTTTACGCGAGTGCTTGGCCAGTCGATCCGTATCACCGGTTGCAATGAGACGCACGTTGTTTTCCTGCAATTCATTGAGTTCTTCGTGTGAACAGTCTCGCAACAATTGCATCAGCGACAATACTTCTGACCAGGGCCGACGCCAATTGTCTGTGCCAAAGGTGAACAGGGTGAGAATATCTATTTCGAGTTCGCCACAGGCACGCACAATATCGCGCACAGTTTCCCGGGCAGACCGATGCCCATCTGTGCGGCGCAAATCTCGCTGTTGCGCCCACCGCCCATTGCCATCCATAATTATCGCAATATGCGATGGCAGGTTGCCTCGCGCTTTCAGTCTATCTTGAAGCTGAGTACAATCGCGAGAGCCGTTTATGTGTGTGTCTTTCATATTATTAACGATGAAAATTCAGCTTGTCCGCCTAAATACCGATAAAATACGAAAAAAATGTTGTGAAATTTTAACGGTTTAATTTATTAAAGTCAAGGGAGAAGCGAGAAACTTATTATGACAAAGCCTGATCTAAAACGTAGCCTTCGCACCGAGCGTATCCAGATGTCCGAACGAGCTGTTCGCGAGAAGAGTTTGTGTATTTATCGCCAGTTGATCGATATGTCAGCATACCAGCTTGCACCGTGCATTGCCTGTTATGTGTCGATAAAAAATGAAGTGGATACGGGAATAGTGATCCCAAAAGCAATTGACAGCGGCAAACAGGTGGGAGTACCTGTTACGCGGGAAGATGGAGATATGGATTTTCAGGCAATTGCGGGACTGAGCGATCTGCGACCCGTGCATTATGGTTTGCGCGAACCGGTTCCAGATCCCCAAAAGGTGCTGTTGCCGCATACCATTGACCTGATCCTCGTTCCGGGTATCGCTTTTGATCGCTTTGGCCATCGGATTGGATCGGGTGGTGGATATTACGACCGATTTTTGGCGCAGACTGGAGCTATTCGAGTCGGTTTATCTTATGCTTTTCAGATCATAGATCGCGTGCCCGCCGAGCCACACGATGAGAAGATGGATTTGATCATAACCGAAAACGAGGTCATTAAAATTTAGCGAAGGGAGACATCACATGCCCATAACTTTTTCACCTGCACAGGTGCGCGAGATTCTTGCGCGACATCAAGCCTGGATAGCGTCCAACGGGACAGAGGGCGCGCGCGCGGATCTGGTCGGTGCAAATTTAAACCGGGCGGAATTGCAAAATGCCGCCTTACAACACGCCGATATGCGCGAAGCCATTCTCAGTGGTGCACAGTTGCGGGGTGCCAATTTATCGGGTGCCAACTTACAGCGTGCACGTCTTTTACAGGCCAATTTGCGCGATGCAAATCTCGAAGAGGCTGATCTGAGCGGGGCTTTCTTGCAGAATGCGATTCTCACAAGAGCGAATATGAAGGGCGCACAGGTCTCGCCAGCGGATTTGGAATTGGCAGATCTCAGCAGTGCAAATATGGAAGACGCAAATTTTGAGGAGGCAAAATTGGTGGGGTGCAATTTGCGTGGCGCCAGATGCAAAAATGCGAATTTTTACAAGGCCAATTTGTCGGAGACCATATTGGTCAAAGTGGATTTCGAAAATGCTACCTTGCGTACAGCCGATATCAGAAAGTCGGATTTGACCGACGCCAATTTGAGGGGAGCCAATCTGCAAAGTGCCAGGCTCCAGGAGGCCGATCTCGTCAAAGTGGATTTGCGCCAGGCCAATCTCCAGCGCGCCCGCCTGCAAAAAGCCGATCTCTTTAAAGCCCAGTTTGACAATGCCGACATGCGCGGTGCCGATGTCCGAGATGCGATTGGCTTTTCACAAAAACATCTGGATGTAGTGAGGTGGGATGAGAAGACGAAGTTGAGGGATTGAGACGAATTAAAAATTAGGGAACGGAGCTAATAAAAAAGCAGGTGGTTGAGGTCTAACCACCTGCTTTTCTGTACATCTAAGAACAACTTACAAATTACACGTCGAAGTAAAGGGCGAATTCGTGTGGATGAGGACGCTGGTTGATGGCGTCAACTTCGTTTTCGCGCTTGTATTCGATCCATGTTTCGATCACGTCTTCGGTAAAGACATCACCCTTGAGCAGGAAGTCGTGATCCGTCGCCAATGCATCGAGGGCATCGGACAGTGAACCCGGTGTCTGCGGGATGGATGCGGCTTCTTCGGGTTCGAGATCGTAGAGGTTTTTGTCGAGCGGATCCCCTGGATGAATTTTGTTTTGAATGCCGTCCAGGCCAGCCATTAACATGGCCGCGAAAGCCAGGTAGGGATTGGCGCTTGGGTCTGGACACCGAAATTCGACGCGCTTGGCTTTGGGACTTTGAGAATACATCGGGAGGCGTATTGCAGCACTGCGATTGCGCTGCGAATAGGCCAGATTGACCGGGGCTTCATAACCGGGGACCAGACGCTTAAATGAGTTGGTGGTCGGGTTGGTCAATGCGATCAACGCATCGGCGTGTTTGAGAATGCCGCCGATATAGTGCAGTGCCATTTCGCTCAGGCCCGCGTATCCCGACCCGGCAAAGAGAGGCTCATCGCCTTTCCAGATGCTTTGATGCGTGTGCATGCCCGTGCCATTGTCTTCAAAAAGCGGTTTGGGCATAAAGGTGGCGGTTTTGCCGTGTTTGTGTGCCACGTTTTTGACGATGTATTTGTACCAGGTCATTCTGTCGGCGCATGTGACCATCGGGCAGAACCGAATGTCGATTTCGCCCTGACCACCGGTTGATACTTCGTGGTGGTGAACTTCAATGTCAATGCCGACCTCTTCCATGGTCAGCACCATTTCGGTACGTATATTTTGCAGCGTGTCGTGGGGCGGCACGGGGAAATAGCCTTCTTTGTGGCGGGGCTTGTAACCGAGGTTGGGACCTTCATCTCTGCCCGAATTCCAGTAGCCTTCAACTGAATCTACGCTGTGAAAGGCGTGGTTTGACCCTTCGCCAAAGCGCACATCGTCAAAAACAAAAAATTCGGCTTCTGGACCGAAAAATGCCGTATCGCCAATGCCCGTGGATTGCATATAGGCTTCGGCTTTTTGAGCGACCGAACGCGGGTCGCGCGAATAGCCGCTTTTGGTGATGGGATCGGCAATATTACAGATCATTACGAGGGTGGGTTCTTCGAGGAAGGGATCGATCAACGCTGTGGCGGGATCGGGAATGACGAGCATGTCCGATTCGTTGATGGCCTGCCAGCCGCGAATACTGGATCCGTCAAAGCCGAGTCCGTCTTCAAAGGTTTCTTCTTCGATTTCGGAGGCCATGACAGTAAAATGCTGCCAGTGTCCTGGAAAATCGGTAAAGCGAAAATCGACAACTCTAATGCCCTGATCTGCGATCATTGCAAGAACATCTTGTGGCGTTTGGGCCATATTTTGCTCCTTTCATTGTGAGAAATGTGGCCTGGTATTGATAAATGAAAGGATCGACAGTTTTGCCGACCCGAAATATCGGTACGGAATATAGATGGTGTTTGTTTCCGCGTGATTTCTCATGTATTAAATATGTGTTACACTGTTGGGCGATGATGCCCGAAAAACAAGATTCAATTATAGAAAAATGCGGAAAAAACAAGGTCTAATTATATACATTTCTCTACAAGTTGCAAGACAATTTTTTTTACTGAAAAAGCAGTTGCCTTTCAATGGGACATGATCTACATTTTTCGGAGATGAGATGCAGCGTCGTGTTGTCTCTAATTATCACCCTCTTCAGGAGGATTGTTTATGTCGCGGTTGAGTTCTCACAGGGTACTAACAGTCCTGGTCCTTGTCTTTATTGGGTGGGGACAGGCAGATGCCCGTCCAGCACGGGTTAGTCAGTTGCCCAATGGCAGTGCGTTGGGGTGTGCTTCGTGTCATGTGAACCCAGGCGGGGGAGGTACTCTCACTTCTTTTGGCAGAGATATCAACAATAATTATCTAACGCAGCCCGGTCGCAGTGGTCAGGTTGTGTGGAATGCCATGCTCGCAATGCTCGATTCAGATGGCGATGGCGTGTCCAATGGTCGAGAATTGGGGGATCCGGATGGCGATTTTACGGTAGATGCGAGCATTCAGGTGACTAATCCCGGCGATCCCAATAGTTTTGTACCACAGCAACCCGTTACGCCCGCTGTGACTTCGTTTGTGATCGGCGGTGTGACGCTTCAAGAAGATGTGAAGAATCCACCCGTGCCGAGTGGGATGCAGCGGTTTGAGATTACATTTAATAGTCCTGTACTGAGCCAAACAGTGGGGGGAATCGATATTGAGGGTTTGGATTTTGTCGCATTTCCTTCTGAGTTGATCGCATTGCTTGTAAGTGCGCCAGATCTGGCTATTAGTGAAGGGGGTATGAAATTGACAGGTACTGTTAATTTGCCCGAAGGCGCGACCTATCAGATGCTTATTGGCCGTTCAGATATGGCTCCTATTGCCGAGGTACAACAGTATTTTTGGGGTACGGTAGAACTGTCAGACGCCGTGATTTCCGGCATGGGGATTTTGCCCGAGGGTTTTACGCTGAGTGATACTCCAGGTGCAGCAGTGCTGATAGATCCTGAATTATATTCAAAAGCTCTGATGGAAGATGGTGACGAGGATCCGCTTGAGCGTGCTATTGTCCGCATTGCCAATTTCAATGAACAACTGGCTTTTGAGTTGAAGCATGTGCCGAATGGGTCTTATATACTGGCTTTGAATCAAGATGTGGTGGATGCACAGGGAAACATGGGGCAGTTAGGTGCTTTTGTGGGCATCAATCCCTTCACGGGTGAAGTCGATCCCGGGGCGCTGATTCAGGTTGTCAATGGTGCCAGTGTAACTGATTTGCAAATTATGCTGCAAACGGAGCCGGAGCCCGTTGACATTAGAGAGGTCAGTGTTCAGAGTGTGAATGCTGAAACGAATTCGTTTTCTATCCAACGCAATGGTCAACAGGTGAGCGTGGATGTCTCACAGGCTTTGATGATTACTCTCGATCAGCGGAACCCTGAGGATATTATCGCCATATTTTTTTCTGGCAATGTTGATGATCTTGTCCAGCTTATTTTCCCCATTTCTGATCTGATGGTGGGAGATACCGTCTCCATCTTCGGATTTCCACTTTCCGGGACCGCAATTCAAGCGTTAATTGTGATACGCCAGGCACCGGCTCAGACGCGCAGTGCTGATCTGGATGGTAACGGGGATGTCGATTTCTCCGATTTCTTGCTTTTTGCTGCTGCTTTTGGCACGAGCGAGGGCGTGCCGGGATACAATGCTGCGGCTGATTTGGACGGGGATGGTACGGTCGCATTTTCAGACTTTTTGATCTTTGCCAATGCCTTTGGCAAGCCCGTGGGATAAAATTAAAAAATAAGCAGGTCTGAGATCGGAAACGGGTTGGTCGGGTAAGTCGGCCAACCCGTTTTTTGATGGGGCTTGACAATCGCTGTCTCTTCCTATATATATCATAGACTAAGCTGTATCAACGCGGATAGGTCGTTTTCTTCCCCTTTCATTCAGGCGGAAAGGGAGTGCTATGACCGAACTGACACCTCGGGAAAAAGCAATTCTCGATATTTTGATTGGCACTTATGTCACCACAGGCGAGCCAGTGGGGTCGCGCACCATTTCCAAGATGGATCTGGGGCTCAGCGCGGCGACCATTCGAAACTCGATGGCCGATCTGGAAGAAAAAGGGTATTTGTACCAGCCTCACACTTCGGCGGGTAGGGTGCCGAGCGATAAGGGCTATCGGTATTATGTCGATATGCTGATGAATCGGGAGGAACTCGCCGAGGCGGCACAGCGGTCTATTCGGGATAGTGTCGAGCGTTTGCGAGAGGGTAATGCGGACGGTTTACTGGTGCAAGTGTCCAAAGTTTTGGCCGATGTATCGCACAATCTGGGCATTGCCCTTGGTCCTCAATTCACACAGGGCATTTTTGAGCGTTTAGAAATGCTCAAGTTGAGCGAATCCAGGTTGCTGACAGTGATGACGATTCGGTCTGGATTGGTCAAGACGATGGTTGTCGAAATCGACTCAGAAATTGAAGAGGACGAGTTGGAAGAAACGCGGCGGGTGGTCAACCAGCGGCTTTCCGGGCTTACGATAGGCGAGATTATGGCGTCTGTCAAAGAGCGGCTTGTGTCCGCATCGTCCGGGTCTCCCAAGTTGTTGCGTTTGCTTGCCAATAGTGCTGATCATTTATTCCGATTTCCGAGTAGTGCAGATCTGCATATGGATGGCACGCGCAACTTTTTTGGTCAACCGGATTTTTCCAGCGAACGCCTTGCTGGTCTGATTGGCATGCTGGAAGCCCGTGAATATGTGGCGCATTTGTTGAGTGACCGCACGCGCGATGCGGGTATTTCCATTACGATTGGCGATGAACACGAATCCCCCGCGCTCAAAGATTGCAGTTTGCTGACTTCTACGTATTCGGTGGGCAATGTGTCGGGGGTTATCGGGATTATTGGGCCAACGCGATTGCCTTATGGGAGGCTCGTTCCCCTGGTGCAATATATGGCAAATCTGACAGAAGAGATGCTGGATCGCAGATAAAGGAGTTGTTGAAAAATCATGGCGCAGAAAAAAGAAAAAAAAGCAGAAACACAGTTAAAAGAAGAAGCCGTGGAAGATATAGATGTAGAGGTGGTGGAAAATGAGATGGTGGAGGATGAAGAGGCAGAGGTGACGAAAGATGAGGTTGATGGGGAGATTGATCAAGCGGAGGAGCCAGAGGAGAAGATAGAGGCTACCCCGCTATTTTTGGCCCGCGAAGAGGCCGAAATGTACAAGGATCGATGGATGCGCCTCGCTGCTGAGTTTGAGAATTACAAAAAGCGCAGGGCGCGCGAATTTGAGATCCTTATACAATCTGCCAGCGAAGATGTGATTCGCGATTTGTTGCCCATTTTAGATGGGGTTGGTCGCGCATTGGCACACAGCGAAAATGGGGATACGGAGTCAGAGGGATTTCAAGAAGGCATAAAAATGATTATGGAGCAATTTCCGCGGGTGCTCTACAATCGCAATCTGAAAGAAATTGAGACGGTTGGCAAACCATTTGATCCGACTGTGCATGAGGCATTGATGCAAATGCCTTCAGAAGTCCACGATGCCGGTATTGTTTCGGATGAGATTGAAAAAGGATATAGTCTGGGCGATAAGGTGCTGCGCCCGGCGAAGGTGGTGGTAAGTCAGGGCAACCCCGCACCGGAGGCTCCGGAAGAGGACGCGGATACAGACAAACTATGAACAGGGTCGCAACTGTGCGGCTCTTTTTGCATGTTGATGGGAAAGGTTAATGGCCAAAAGAGATTATTACGAGATATTGGGTGTGGATCGCGGGGCTTCGGAAGATGAGATTAAGAAAGCTTATCGCAAGCACGCGCTGAAATATCATCCGGATCGCAATAAAGACAATCCACAGGCTGAGGAATTGTTTAAAGAAGGTGCCGAGGCTTATGAAGTGCTGATGGATGCACAAAAGCGGCAGGCGTATGACCGGTTTGGACACGAGGGCGTCAGCAGTACCTTCCGGGGCGGTGGCTTTCAGTGGTCGGATTTTTCGCACGCCGGTGATTTTCAAGATATTTTTTCCAATCTGGATGAGATATTCGGCGGTGGTATCTTTGGCGATTTGTTTGGCCGGCGTAGCCCACGTCGGTCCAATCGCGGCGAAGATTTGAGGATTTCGATCAGTCTGACTTTGGAGGAGATTGCCGAGGGTGCTCAAAAAACTATTCGGCTGTCGCGGTTGGAGAATTGCGATACGTGTGGAGGCTCAGGGGCAAAGCCGGGAAGTTCCCCCGTAACATGCGATATGTGTGGTGGTGTGGGACAGATACGGCAGGCTACGCGCTCTCTGTTTGGACAGTTTGTCAATGTCACAACTTGTCCGCAGTGCAATGGCAATGGCAACGTGGTGCGCGAGCGATGTGGTGGTTGTCAGGGTCAGGGGCGAGTGAAGAAGCAGAAAGATATTTCGGTCAATATCCCCGCTGGCATTTCCGAGGGCAATTATATTCCCCTGCGAGGGCAGGGCAATGCCGGGCCAAATAGCGGACCAGCGGGCGATTGTATGGTTTTTGTTGAAGAAGAAGAACACGAACATTTTGAAAGACACGGCAACGATATTGTGTATGACTTGCCCATCAGTTTTAGTCAGGCAGCCCTGGGGGCAGATATAGAAGTGCCAACGCTGACTGGTCGCGTGAGTATGAAAATCCCTGCGGGAACACAATCGGGGCGGATTTTTAGATTGCGCGGCAAGGGTATTCCCGAATTGGAGGGATATCGCACGGGAGATCAACTCGTGCGCGTGATGGTCTGGACGCCGGAAAAATTGAGCAGGGAAGAAGAAGAATTATTTGCCAGGCTTGCCAAACTGGAAAATATACAGCCGCCAGAAGGTGGAAAAGGTTTTTTTGAGCGCTTTAGAGAAGCATTAGGAGGATAGTGTACGTTACACGGAAAACAGGCGAGCGGTCCAAATTTTTGTTTGGGCCGCTTTTATATATGGAGGGTTCATGAAACAGGTATTGGGTGTGGTATTATTTTGTCTGATCGCCGGATGTGCAGGAGAAAAGAAAAAGAAAGATCAGGCTGTGACGCAACAAAAATTGGACACGCCAATGGGTGCCTGGTTTATGTATGCCGGGAGTGAGACCGGGGTGCGTGGAGAAGGTGATCTGGAACGAGAGATTACAATTCTCGTGCTCAGCGACAGTACGTATTCACTGGCGGTGATAGAGCCTCACATTCAGCGGAATTTTTCAGAAAAAGGGCAGGTGGCGTACGATATGCGCAATGAACAGATCAAGTTTACCGTGCATACTGCTACAGGCGCGGACTTTAGTGGGGCGGAACCTCGAAAGCTGGTCGATGTAGATCCCCTGGTACCCTGGCAACGCGCCCCGGGAACCGAATATGTGATGATGTGGCGATTGGAGCAACAGAGGGACGAGAGCGGTGAAAATATGCGGGATGTTATGGTGCTTTCTGCAGAGGGACATGAAGAATCGTATTTTGTGCGTATCGAGAATCGGGAGGGAATAAGTGCTATTTTAAACGCGCAGATGAAAAGCGGGGATGAGTGATGTAACAGCCTCTTCCCCGCATGATTAATTAATACGTCTATCCAGAAACTTCTTTGGCCAGTTCAACGCATCGCACTAAAAATGCGTCATACGCGGCTTTAAACTCGGTGGTGGTTTTTTGAACCGATCCAAATTCGGGCCAGCCACCGGGTTCCATGCCCCGCGTTTGCCAGCCGCTCAGATCAATTTGGACGTCATTTTCGAGAAAGTCTTTCAGCGCGGGCGTCAGATCGTAGCCTTTCTGAAAATCGGGCAATTCGTAAAGTCGCTGTGCCACGCCGGGTTCGTATTCATGGCCGATTGATCCCCTGAGTTCGTCCAGGTCAAAGGTGGGTTCTTCTGATACGAGTTGAACGGCGCGTTGATGGTTGGGAAATTCTGTATGGCACATGTTTTCGCCCAGTGCGTGAAGCGTGTCATCGGGAACGCGTTTAGACGCGGGTAGCACATCCATTGACGCCAAAATCCACTGTGCCTGATCTTCTGACAAACCGTAGGTGTTTGATAAGTAGGCAACCCATTTGGGCCGATTTTCTGGCGCGTAGAAAATCCAATGTACGCGTCGCGCAACGACCGTTCCCGCTTTTTTTAAATCGGCTTCGAGTTGCACAATTGCTTCTGAAGATTGACCGGCCGCTTCGGCAACTTTTAAGATTACGGGATGCTCCAGTGACTTCAGGTGGGCAAAAGAACATATTTCAGCCGTTTGTTCTGCCAATATCCCTTCGGGTATATCGACTTCCAGATCAGAAGCGAGTTCGGCGAGCAATTCACTGGCGCGATCTTCCGATAATGCGCTGAATAGTTTTTCGGCTTCTACTTCGCGCAAGTGACTTACAAACCGTCCACCCATATTCGTTTCATAAGTTCTCACCACTTGCTTACCGGCCTGTGCTGCTCTGGCTTTGCCTTCAAAAGCATCGATGACGAGTTGTACTTCCTGGGCAACGGTGTAAACGACCGTGTTATTTGTGCCAATGCCTTCGCCGTTGAGCACGGTCGTGATTTTTCGCGCTGCTTCGTGCCCGCCGCCGACTTTGAATACGATATTGGGATCCAGGGTTATATCGCTGACGCCCAATAATTTGTCATATCCTTTCAAGTAGTCATCGGCAATGCGATATGCGTTGCGCGCATCTTCAATGCTGGCATCGGCCTGATCTGCGATATTGGGATTGAGTTGAAAACTCACCATGTAGTCTTTCAGTCCCGTGTACATCGCCAGGGGCCGAAAGATTGAAAGATTGGGCCACAGCGCAATCAATGTGGCAGCCATTACAATGTCATCGGCGTATTTTTCGGGATCGGCTTTCCACTCGTCGTGCCTGGCGATCTCGGCTTTGAGTTCATCGTCTAGCAAGGGGTCTTCGTCAAATGCTTTGGCAGCCAATACCGGATTTGTCGAGACCTGACAAAATCCGTAGTGCCGCAAGTATTCCAGACCGCGCGCAAAGTCATTGCCAAATTTACAGACATTTTCTCCGATCATTTGCCAATACACACCGCCGCGCATATTGGTCTTGAGCAATTCCAAAAATGAACTCGCGGGATTGCCATCATCCAGATTTGACTCAATCCGCTCGGCTAATAATCCCGAAAGACTATCGGCAAGGTTCACGGATTTCATGTCGGCCAAAAAACCATCTACAACACCAGTCGCGTGATTGCCTTCCAGATTATCGAGCGCGTCTAACACACTGTCGAGTGCAGCGTCTATTTCCTCAGCGCCATATCCTACGATCTCGGCATCGCGTCCAGCAAAGTTCATGCCCAATTGAATCAATGTCTTGCAAATCAAATCGCCAGAGGCTCCGCTATTTTTTATTGCGCATAAGAGTTCATCTACGCGGCTCTGCAAAGAACCCGCCTGTGGTGAGATCAAAATCCGATCTGCCACAGCAAGGGTTTGTCCGGCATCAAATGCCGCATGTACATCAACACTCATGAATTTCCTCCTCGATAAATCAATTAGGAATTAAAAATTACGAATTAGGCCATCCAACCCCAACCAAAATCATTGCCAATTTCGATCTGCACTTCACCCTTCATCCTTCCTACCTCAACCCCAATACATCGCGCATGTCGTACATCCCCGGATCGGCTTCAACAGCAAAGGGGATGGCCCGAATCACGCCAGAGGCGAAGGTATCGCGGCTTTGTGCGCGATGGGCGAGTTCGAGGGTTTCTCCAATGCCACCAAACATGACCGTGTGTTCGCCGACGATATCGCCAGCTCGAATGGCGTGTACGCCGATTTCTTCGCGTGTCCTCGCGCCCGTATCGCCGTATCGCCCGTATATGCCCACTTCTTGCAGGTTGCGATCCAATCCCCTTGCTGCGGCTTCGGCCAGTGCGTAAGCCGTTCCCGATGGCGCGTCGGTTTTAAATCGATGGTGCGCTTCGACGATTTCCGCATCGTAATCGCCGCCCAGAATGCGCGCAGCTTCTTCGACGAGTTGCACTAATACTGTTACACCTACGCTGAAATTGGGTGCGAATACACAGGCGACATTTTTCAGGGCCTGTGTCATGGTCTCTAACTGATCGGACGACAATCCCGTTGTGCCAATGACCATCGGTACGCCGGCGCGTCCAGCTATTTCTGCTGCGACAACTGTCGGGTCGGGGGGTGCGGTGAATGCCGTGATCACATCGACATTGTCCGCCATCGCTTCGACCGTATCTACTACTGATATACCTTTGGGAGGAACGCCTATGACTTCGCCAATGTCTTTGCCTATTACGGGATGACCTGGAAACTCGACGCCACCGCCCAAATCCAGTCCTTCGGCTTCAAGGGTCAGATGAGAAATTCGCTGCCCCATCCGCCCGGCAATACCACAAATACCCACCTTAATCATAATTACTCCAGAAAAAAGCTATCAATACGCCAGTCCTTCCAGTACCGAACCATCGTTCAGGCGTTGCGCTATGTCTGTACTAAAAAATGATGCTACGGGCGCAAATACTTCTGGATTATTGGCCTGTACTTCGCGGGCAATGCCCAGTACGATATCCAGTCCAGCGCGGTTCATTTTTCCCAATGGCTGGCGACACGGTCCGGCCGGCATGCCCAAAATATTCATCAATGTTTTAACTGGCAATGGATTGCGTGCCTTGACTTCTGTTACACCGTAAGGCGTTTGTTCTTCGGATATAACGCCGACCATACCAAATAAGGGTTTCAGTGCGGCGTGCAGGCGGTCTGCCTCATCCATATCCCCGCTTTGGAGGGCGTGTACCATTTTGGTCACAGGACCGGGTGCCACATTGGATATTACACTGATTACACCCGCAGCGTCAATCTGGTCACTGGTCATCATGTCAAATGTTTTGTCGTCGTCTCCGGACATGATGGAAAATGCATCGCCACAACATTCGCGGGTGCGCGCCATGTTGTCCAGATCGCCTGTGGCCTCTTTCACGGTGTTCACATTTTTGTATTCGGAATACAAGATGCCGAGGTCTTCTGATAGCAATTTCGTGCCGGATCGACCGGGTATGACATAGGGGATCATGTCCAATTCGGGAAATGCACGGGCCACGGGTTCGACGTATTCTTTGCGAATTTCCAGAGAACTCGGTCCGTTGTAATAGGGATCGACGAGCAGGATGGAGTCCGCACCTACTTGCGCGGCATATTCGGCTGCTTTTAAGGTTTTTGCCGTAGAGTTGCTACCTGCCCCCCCAATGGCGCGGCACTGCTCTCGGGCCTGGCTGCACACTACGCGTGTGATCAAGCTTTGTTCATCACTGCTCAGGGTTGGACTCTCAGCCGTCGTGCCGCAGGCCAAAAGGCCATCAATCCCTTCGGAAATCTGAAATGCTACCAGTTTTTCCAGACCGTCCTGATCCAGGGCCTGGTTGGCAGTCAGGGGTGTGATTAAGGCCGTATGACATCCTTTCAACATAAAAACCTCCAGTTTCTGCACTTTGCGATAAAAAAAGCGCCGGCTTCTCAAGGGTATCGCCAGACGCTCAACGCAGCAGAAAATCTCGCGAACAAGAGAGCTCTCCACGGAAACTTTTCCCGTGACAGTTCAGCAGATATTATCCACTGAACCAGCCCTGCTCTGCGGCGAAACAGGCCAGGACTTCGGCGAACGATCCCTTTTTGTCGGCACGGTGGAGCAGTACTCCGTTTCGCCTCCTGCGCCGCATACTGATAATCGCTCGCGCCTCTACCCTTGCGGAACGGAAAGGTAGCCAACCACATTCGGACTGTCAAGGGTAAAGAGGTGTCTCTACGCCAATTGCTGGAGTTCTTCCATTAAGTCATCGTCGATATCCACACCCGACTGTATCCGCATCGCGCGTTCTCTAAAGGCGCGTTCGCCCGGGATTAAAATTTCGGTTACGCCATCTGCGGGCATTGAATTTTTAATGGCGTGGATGACTTCGCTAACGCCCGATTGAAAGATGTCCATTCCCAAAAAAATTGAGAGATCAATAGCCAGTATGAAAATCCCGTAATTTTTGCCCATTTCAGGTACGGGTGCAGCATTGAGCAAGATGCCGGAAAAGATTTGAATCATTACACTCAAAGCGTATCCTTTGTGTTCGCCAAAGGGCAATGCGCCGCCTGTGCGCGCTTGCTCGGGATCGGTTGTCGGTTTCCCATCTGGTCCCAGTGCGCGCCCTGCTGGGATCTCTTTGCCGTCTTTGAGTGCCATCAAAATTTCGCCATTGGTGATTGACGCACACGAAAAATCGACAAGTACCTGGCCTTCTGCTGTGGGAAATCCCGCAGCAATGGGATTTGTTCCAAGCACGGGTTGCTGCCCGCCCCAGGGGACAATGCGTGGGCCAGTGTTGCACATAACCAGTCCTATCAGGCCCGCATCGGCTATCATAGAGGCGTAATAGCCCAGCATTCCACTATGGCTCGTGTCGCGCGCGCCCACAACGCCCACCCCACTTTGTTTGGCTTTGTCAATCGCGGCACACGCACATCGATGTGCTACCAGATAGCCCAGATTATCCCGTCCATTGATGAGGGAATAAGCCGGTGCGTCTTTTTCTATGGCCATGGGCAATTGGGTACCTTGAGATACGCGCTCGGCAATGCCGGATAGGCGAATCATCCCATGTGTTGGGCGTCCGCGCAATTCGGCTTCGACCAAAATATCTGTCACAATATGCGCGTCAGCCGCGTCGAGCCCGCGGTCGGTCAGGATAGACTGGCATAACGCACGCAAATTTTCAACTTTGACGTTCATGAAGATGATGACCTCCTGAAAGAGATAAGTGTCACAATATCTATTGACAATATATACTCATGTTATTACATGAGAAAAACCAATTGGGCAGTCACAGAGGCACTGCCCCTACACTATATGTGAGGATCCCAATGTCCGAACCACAAATTTATACCCTCGACAACGGCATTCGCGTGGTTGTCGAACCTATGCCCGGCGCGCAATCGGTTGTTGTTGCGTTCCGTTTTACTTTTGGCGCGCAAGACGATCCCAACGACAGATTGGGCATTACGCGCATTGCAGAAGATGTTCTTTTTAAGGGTACGCCCAGGCACGACGCACGCGCCATATTTGACGCTTTTGACGGTCTGGGGATAAGGCGCAGTTCTTCGACTTCCGTCGAATACACTTCTTTTCTCGCGCAAATCCTGCCCGATAAATTCAAATCCGCACTCGAACTTTATGCCGAACTTTTTCGCAGTGCGTCTTTTCCCAGTGACCAGGTCGAGATCGCCAAGACCATCACGCTCGAGGAACTCAAACGCATGGAAGACAACCCCATACAACAGGCCATGTATATGGCCTATAAGGCGGGACTCGGTTCACCGATGGGCAGGATTCCCCTTGGAGAACCCGATACAGTGTCGGCTATTGCACCTGCGGGCGTTCGCCGCCATTGGGATGCACATTGCAGGCCAGGCCATTTGCTCATTGGGGTTGCAGGCGGTCTGGATGCGGAAACTGTAATTGAGACTGTTGGCGATGTTTTTGGCGGGTGGCCAGGCGAAGCACCAGACAGCGGAGAGCTTCATCCTATTTCTGTTGCTGATCGCAGTGTACATCGCGAAAAGCCATCAGAGCAAGCCCATATTTGTTTGCTCTCTTGCGGCGTTCCTCGAGGCCATGACCTCTATTACGCGGGGCAACTTGCCATTGCCATCCTTTCCGGCGGAGGATCGAGCCGATTATTTACAGAGGTCCGCGAAAAACGCGGCCTGGCCTATAGTGTGTCGGCTTTTTATCAGGCATACCGTGGCGGGGGGCTGATGGCGGTTTATGCAGGCACAACTGCCGACCGCGCCCAGGAGACCCTGGATGTCTGCCAATCGGAGCTTGCGCGATTGCGCCGCGATGTTACTGCCGAAGAACTCGTCCGGGCCAAGACAGTGCTCAAGGGCCGCCTTTTTACTATTGGCGATTTGCCCGAGGGCCGCGCTGGAGGTATTATTGAAGATTTATTTCTCGAGGGCCGCGTGCGAACGATTGACGAGATCGCCGCCGGTATTGATGCCGTTACTCTCGATCAGATTCCGCAATATATTGAGACTTTTCCTCCAGGACCTGGTACATTACTGGTTTTGGGGCCTCGGCCGCTGGATGGCTAAGAGGCAAGGGGATCATCCAGTTTTCACAGGAGCAATTTATGGCAACAATTGATGCAATACAATATTCGGCACCAACCGATGAGGAGCGCGCTTTTTACGATGAAAATGGGTATATCGTGATTAAAAATGCCATTGAATCCATTGGTCTGGACCGGGTGCGACGGGCTTTTGAACGCCGCGAGGCAGAAACGCTCGCAGAGCGGAAAGAAGAACTCAGGCTCGGCAAGTTCCGAAATGGCTATGGCAACGGGCCACACGCGCATACTATTCGCCCGGATTTTGATACCGATGAGACCATTCTCGATCTGGCCAATAATCCCCGTGTTATTCCCTATGTGGAAAATGTCGTCGGCGCAGATTATCAGGTGATGGAGATGCTCTATCACAATCACCATGCGGGCACTGCCGCCCACACGAACTGGCACCGAGATTGGCCGCCCTGGACGCATCCGCAATATACGCTCAAGATTAAGGTTTTTTATTTTATCGACGATCAGACCGAAGACATGGGATGCTTTTCTCTGGTGCCTGGTACACACAAAAATCCAGATTATCCACCCAAAGAGGAATATTCGGGAGGTGCCCTGGAAACTATGCCCAATATGGAGAAGATGTCTCTCAATGCCGGCGATGCCGTGCTGTGGAACGTGGTCTGCTGGCATACGGGGTGTGCCAATACCAGTGCGATGGATCGGCGCATCGTTATTTATGGCTATATGCCCTTTTTCGTGAAAAAGTGGATCGCGAGTCCACCGCCTCAAAGCATTGTCGATTGGGCAGATACGCCCCAAAAACGACAACTGATGGGGATCCACTGCGTCGCTGGCAGGCGCGGTTGGGATCGTACGGATGTGCCCTATCTGCCCGAACACGAAGCGATTGCGATGGCGAAGAATCTGTGAAGAGGGGCTGGGCCTAACCGTTCCAGACTTCACACTTCGCTCGATTCGCGCTCCCAATTCCCAATTTCTAATTCTCAATTTCTAATTCTTAATTCCTACGGAGTAAACCATGTCTTCACCGTTTTCCACGCATACCCTCGATAATGGTCTCACGCTTGTTTTTGAAACGATTCCGCGCATTCGGTCAGCTGCGTTGGGTTTTTTTGCCCAGACGGGATCGCGCGACGAAGCCTCAGACCTTTTGGGGATTTCACATTTTCTCGAACACATGTGTTTTAAGGGGACACCCAAGCGCGACTGGCGGCAACTTTCACTCGATGTCGATGATCTGGGCGCTATGTGGAATGCCTACACATGGTGGGAGGGTACGGCCTATTTTCACTGGGTGCAAAGTGATCGGGCGACGGATTCCATCGAGATTCTCAGCGATATGATGCGCGCCAATTTGCCATTGGACGAGTTTGATATGGAAAAGAAGGTTATTCTCGAAGAGATTGCTATGTATCACGATCAGCCTGATGCGCTCATTATTGACGATCTCATTCAAGAGGCTTTTGGCGATCATCCTTTAGGACAGAGTGTGCTGGGTACAGAGGATACGGTGAAGTCCATTACCCGCGATTTGATGGCGGAATATCACCAGCGGCGTTATGGTCCCAATAATCTCACGTTTGTCATTACAGGCGCGTTTGATCGCGATGAGATTATCCGCGCGGTTGACACTCATTGCGGAGACTGGCAGGTATCTGATCATGGGCGAAAGCAATCTATCCCGATTTTTCACGCTTCAAATCGCGTTGTGCAACGCGATGGTGTGGCGCGCGAACATATCGCGCTCGCGCTTCCCGCACCGCCATCTTCCGACGATCATGCTCCTACTGCGGATCTACTTTCTGCTTATTTGGGCGCAGCGACCAATAGCCGGCTCTACTGGTCTGTTATTCAACAGGGTCTGGCTGATGAAGCGTCGGCAGAGTATATCAATTTTAGCGATGCGGGGCTTTTTTACGTTTATCTGTCCGTGGATCCACCAAATGCGTCTCAGGTTCTCGATATTGTGCGGCGCGAAATGGCGGATTTAAAGAACGGTATTGATAGTGACGCGCTCCAACGCGCCAAGACCAAACAGGCCACGGGTATTATTTGCAGTGGGGAAAACGGCCTTTCGCGCTTTTCCCAAATTGTGGGTAGCCTGAGTACCGATACGCCACTCAAAACGCTTGAGGAAGAACGCGCGGAGATCGATGCTGTTACGCCAGAGCGCATTGCCGATTATCTCGAACACTATCCTCTCGATGCGGATCCCGCACTTGTCGCTCTCGGTCCGATGGCAGAATTGAATTAAGCCTTTGGATCCAGTGCGTCTCGCAGACCATCGCCGACCAGATTAAATGCCAGTACTGTAAAAAAGATCGCGCCACCGGGAAAGGTGAGTACCCAGGGTGCGCGCACAATCAGTTCGCGTCCCTGGCTCAGCATCGCCCCCCATTCGGGGGTGGGGGGTTGTGCGCCCAGGCCGAGAAAGCTCAGTCCAGCAGCGTCGAGTATTGCAGTTGCCAATCCCAATGTCGCCTGGACGATCAATGGGGCGAGACAATTGGGCAAGATAGCCACACATAGTATGCGCCAATCCGACGCTCCCAGAGCGCGTGCGGCCATGACATAATCGGTTTCTCTTACGGTCAAGACGGATGCGCGAATCAGGCGCGCGTATTGCGGCATAGCTACAATGCCGACGGCCAACATCGCGTTTTCCAGGCCAGGTCCCAGAATAGCTACGATGCCGATTGCGAGCAATATGCTCGGAAAGGCGAGTAGCAGATCCATCAGGCGCATCAATATTTGATCTATCCATCCCCCCCAGTAGCCCGCGACGACCCCAATACAGGTGCCCAGTATAAGGGCAATCAGTACGGCGAATACTCCGACGCGCAGGGATATCCGAGCGCCATAGATGACGCGGCTCAATATGTCTCGGCCAAAGTCATCTGTGCCGAATGGATGTTCGAGCGTTGGGGACGATAGTCGATTGTAGAGTGCCTGCGCCATGGGATCAGCTGGGGCGATTAATGGCGCTGCGAAAGCCAGGAGTAGAAAGCCGCCGATCAATACGCTTCCCACAATGGAGAGACGGTTTTTTCGCAATCGCTGCCAGATCAATAGCGCGGTGGTTTGCAGTGGCGTTTGTAAGGTGTCTTGTATGTGAGACATTGTGTATCTATTCCTTACCGTATTTGATCCGTGGATCCAGCCAGGCGTATAATAGATCTGCGATTAGATTGATGAGGACAAAGGTCGTAGCGACGATTAGTACGCCGCCTTGTATTGCCCGAAAGTCGCGTGCGTAAACCGAGAGGAGCAACCAGCGTCCAACTCCAGGCCAGGCAAAGATACTTTCGGTCAAGACTGCGCCGCCCAATAGATAACCGAATTGCAAGCTGATTACGGTTAAGACGGGGATGAAGGCGTTTTTCAGTGCGTGGCGCAAGATGACGACCCGTTCAGATAAGCCTTTTGCCCAGGCGGTGCGCACATAATCTTCGCGCAGGACTTCCAGCAAGCTCGACCGGGTCATGCGCGCGATAACAGCGGCAGGTACCGTGCCCAGGGTTATGCCCGGCAAGATTAAATGCCAGAGTGCGTCTCCGAAACTCGGTAGATCACCTGCTATCAGGCTGTCTATGAGATAAAATCCAGTTAGTGTGGGTATAAATACGTGGGAGCTGAGTCGTCCGGAGACGGGGAACAACGGTAGGGAGACTGCAAGGGCGAGGATGAGTAATAATCCCAGCCAGAAGATCGGCACTGAGACTCCTGCTAATGATGCGGTCATGCCGATATAATCCCACCAGGTGCCGCGTCGAACTGCGGATGCAACTCCTGCACCAATGCCGAGTATGCAGGCGAATACCATGCTCGCGAAGGTGAGTTCCATGGTGGCGGGAAAACGCGCCATTAGTTCGACGGATACGCGTTCGTGCGATTTAATGGACCGCCCCAGGTCGCCTTGCAGCAGGTCGGATAGATAGCGTCCAAATTGCACGTGTAATGGCTGATCCAGGCCAAGGTCGCGCCTCAAGGCAGCCAGACTTTCAGCACTTGCCCGTTCGCCCAGCATGATCTGCGCCGGGTCTCCTGGTACGAGGTGTACCATAAAAAAAACCAGCACTGTGATGCCAAATAGTGTGGGGATCAGTGCCAGTAATCTTTTGAGGATGTAGATATGCATGGGTAGTGGTTTAAAAAGAGTTGTCGTAATGAATACCCAAGCAATATCCGACAAATTTAGCCTAAGCGCAATATCCATTCACAGAACGCGCTTGACGTGTCAGTGGAACCGTACAAAAAGAAACGGCGGTGGGTGTTACAACCCATCGCCGTTTCTTTTTTTCGACCTCAAGTGTCTTCTCGGTGGTGCGAAAACCGAGGTATCAAAAATCATTCAAGCGACCTTTTCTCAAATTATCGCCCACCTTCCATTTTTTTATCCCCAACGGTTCTATCATCCGGAGGGGCATCCTCAGGTCTTTGTTTTTTATCGCGGGCTTCGATGCGCTAAAATCTACCTCGACGCCTCTGCTCTCAAGGGCTGGAATGTGTATGTTGATTGATGTGGCACTCAAGGGGTTGTTGCTCACATCAACCTCATCTCCTTCACCCAATCCCGTGTTTGCCACCAGCGGCGCGAGGTCTGAGATGCTGTTGCTGGCAAGATCCAGATCTATCAGGTTGATTAAGTTAGATATCGGTGTCACATTCGATATGCTGTTGTCGTCAAGTTGCAGCACTACCAGACGGGTCAAATTAGATATCGGTGTCATATCCGATATGTTGTTGTCGTCAAGAGTCAGCCATCTTAGATTGGTCAAGTTGGATATCGATGTCACATTCGCTATGCTGTTGTAGCCAAGATCCAGAAATTCCAGATTGGTCAAGTCGGATAGTGATGTCACGTTCGATATGCTGTTGCTGGAAAGATCCAGAGTCCTTAGCCTGGTCAAGTTAGATAGGGGTGTCACATCCGAGATGCTGTTGCTGGGAAGAACCAGCACCTCCAGATTGGTCAAGTTAGATATCGGTGTGACATCC
>JAPPAB010000170.1 GCA_026705765.1 Gemmatimonadota bacterium | reverse complement strand
GGGGGGAGCATGACGTAAAAACATTCTTCCAGGGGGCCAAACCCGGAACTCGCGCCCAAGACCGCGAAGTGAGGTGTCCAGATGTGCGCGGGGATAAAGAGTACTTCGTCACAGGCTTCCAGGCATATTTCTACCAGGTCCCGGCTGTCCAGGCCGAGGATGGGGCGTCCGTCGGATTTCAGATTGCCTATTGCGCCGAGTCGGGCATTTAAACGCGCTGCGGCGTCAAAACTCGGCATTGTGACGACGTGATGTATTTTTCTCGTTTTGTCATTTTTTTTGTAGATGAGACTGATTTCGACCGAGAGTACAAACCGCATTTGTCCGCGACAGGCTTGGGGCAATTCGGCGTCGATGCCCCGCCTGAGGTCTGCGCGCAATTGATATAGCCCTTCTTCGGCGGGTTCGAGTTGGTCGCGCAGTTCGTCAAACCATACCGGATGGGTGAAATCTCCAGTGCCCACCACGGTCAGACCTTTGATGAGACTCCACCGATACAGGTTTTCGGGGTTCAGGGTTTTGCTGGTTGCGCGGGCAAAACGCGAGTGCAGGTGTATGTCGGCGATGTATTGCATGATACGCTCAAGAAACGTCCTGCAAAGAAAAACGTCAATGGGTTTTTCCATTGACGTTTTTTAGTACACCGTGAGGTATTATTTTTGTTTGTAAGATGCCGACTTTAGACCGTGTTCAGACATGCGCAACTGGAAATACTGTCGGCCAATTCCGCATTGTTGCGCTGCCTGGGTTACATTGCCCTGTGTTCGCTGCAAAGCTCTGTCGAGATACTCCCGCATAAACCGGCTATTCGCCAGTTGTCTGGCTTCCTTAAACGGCAGGTCAAATACATCGACTTCGGGTTTGGATCCTCGAATGCGTGGGCGCAGATCGGATACGCGGATAATTTTACCTTCGGACATGACTATCAATCGGGCGACTTCGTGTTGTAGTTCCCGAACATTACCGGGCCATGCATAGTGTGACATTCTTTGAATTACTTCGGGGGAAAACGCGCGATTGTATTCTTTCATTTCCTGGCAAAAATGTGCGACCAAAAGTGGCAAGTCGCTCAGTCGCTTCCGCAGGGGTGACAATTGTAGCGGTACGACGTTTAAGCGATAAAAGAGGTCTTCTCGGAATGTCTTTTTTCGCACCATTTTTCGCAGGTTACAGTGTGTCGCAGTGATCAGGCGCACGTTGGATCGGCGCATGGATGCTTCGCCTACGCGGCGAAATTCCTGTTCCTGTACCAGGCGAAGCAGTTGCAACTGAAGGTTGGCTGGCAATTCGCCTATTTCGTCGAGGAATAGCGTACCTCCTCGGGCAGATTCAACCAGTCCGAGGCGCGTTTCACTGGCGCCCGTAAAGGCACCGCGAACATATCCAAATAATTCGCTGCGCGCCACTTCAGAGGAAAGCAGGCCGCAGTCAACGGTTACAAATGGTCCCCTGTTGCGGTGGCTAATGCCGTGGATATATCGGGCGAGCAATTCCTTGCCGGTGCCAGTTTCTCCACTGATGTTGACGGGCAATTCGCTATTCGCCACGCGGTGCGCGCGCTTTTGTACGTCTAAGAGCGAGGGGTGCTGTCCAATGAGTGGCCATTTATTGAGGCCGGATTTTTGAGTGATATATTCCTCCCATTACTAACAATCTGTCGCCCACTCTGGAAGCAAAACAAACGGCATCTAAAGGGGTGTTAATCCCTATTTGGATGCCGTTTTTAAGCAGGTACTCGATCTACAATTTATGCATTACTCACTTCTCTGCTTCAGATACCACTTCCAGATCATATCGTCGTTGCAACAAAGACGCATCCGTCTCTGCTATCTCCATACACATCTCCATCGCCAACTCATAGCGATAGCGCGTCTGCTCACAAGAAACAGGGTTGGGATACATCGGATCACCCGTCGTCGTGCGCGCCTCCCAAAGACAGCCACCACCACACAGGTTGCGCGCCCAGCACGTCTTGCACTCAGGCCGATTATTCACATTGAACTGCGCGTCAAAATGCTGCTGCTTTTCGCGATCAATACCCGCAAACACATCACCCATCTTAAACTCGGGCGCATCGGCTAAACTCGAGCAAAAATAAATCGCCCCATCTGCTGCAATCGCCAAATACTGCTTGCCACCCAGACACCCATGACACGATTTTTGGCGCGTCAACAATTTCTGAATCCGCGGATCAAACTCTTCATTCTCTTCACCATTCAGAATGGCTTTGAGCGCACGCCTACTCCGCCTGTAAATCTGCTGCTTCAAAACGGGTAGATGTTCTTCCCCAATAGCATAAGGCGCATCCGGTGAAACAACAGCCAGGTCAACAAGCGCGTTTTCTGTACCCAGAGAACGCAACGCATCGGCAATCTGATCCTCATCCATATCATACGCTGTCATAATGGCTTGCAGGTACACGCGCTCAGGTGCCTCAGCAGTCAGCTTCTTTACATTCTTTGCCACAACATCATAAGTCCCTGAACCATTGTGAAACGTGCGAATG
>JAPPAB010000169.1 GCA_026705765.1 Gemmatimonadota bacterium | reverse complement strand
GATTGGACGGCAATCTCTATGATATATATTACTATGAAGTTTCATCTTAACTCGTGTATCGCATATCCTACGCCGATAGAATAAGAAAAACTGCACTAATCACAGGCTTGAACCCAAGCCCTAAATACCCCATCAAAACGGGGAACTCCATCTCCTGTTCGTTCCATTTCTTTTAATACTTGATCTGCTGCCCGACTGTCAATCACGTCTTCCAAAAATTGAAAAATTTCTTCTTTTGGAACGCCCTGCTTTTGAGCTTTCACAACAGCACTTTCAAATGCTTCAGAAACTTTTACGCCCTAAATGACTATCCCCTGTTGGTTGAGATGCTCTACAACTTTCCGCAGCAGTTCCTGCACGCGACAAAGGCGCTTGACAGTGGCATCCATGTTCACAATCCCTTTGGAGTCAACAGCAAACCACGGGTCCGGATTACCGAATGTGATGTCTGCAACCGCTCCTCCTTTGCCACCCCTGAAGACACCCGCCTTTTTGATCCGGATATCACTAGAAGTGTTCCCATTGATTTGTCTCAAAACATTGAAGACTTGCCACATGAGAAGGTTGGTAACATTGTGCCCGGTATTACCGCTTCCAAGTCGGACCGTTAAACGCATTGCGTCGTGAATCTGCATAAAGAGTTCCACGTACCCGTACTGAGTTTGGATCTGATTGAATTCACCTTGCTGCCCGTCGTACAACCAGCA
Source organism: Gemmatimonadota bacterium (assembly GCA_026705765.1). NCBI lineage: Bacteria > Pseudomonadati > Gemmatimonadota > Gemmatimonadota bacterium. Next base: position 10,422 of record JAPPAB010000169.1, on the reverse strand, counting down.
GGCGAGGAATCCTTTCTTCGGATTTGGGTAATACACCCAACCGCACCAGTCCCCCTTCTTTCGCCACATAGATTCCAGTGCCGAATAGAAGCCCTCCCATTGTTGCCATTGCCACTTGCGGTAGCACTCGGATTTCCACCTATTCGTGTTGTCCTCCCATCTCTGAAGATGCGTGCGGAAATCATTTACGATGGTATTCTGCGTATTTTGAAATCCATCCATAACATCAAGGAGATCACGACGCATAAAGCTGCCGCATTTGTTTTTGGGCGGAAGGTATTCTTTTGATTCGTTTCCCGTCTTGAGATACACCGCGACCAAGTGCTCATAGCAGCCCTTGTAATTCCTCTCTACGGCCTTCTTATAGTATTTGATCTGGTTCGAGTGCTCTGTGGTGCCTACTTTGTCTTCAATGATCAGGATGATCCGATTGGCATTTTGATCCATGTTGATCCGGACAAGAATATCAATCCGGACATTTTGAGTCTTAATCCGAAGTGTAACTTGAGTCTTAATCCGAAGTGTCTTGATTATCGGGATATCTATCTCTTGAGTCCGAAGAAGTGAACACAACAGTTTGGTGCCGAGAGCATGGAGACGCGGATGCGATTGACGATATTTCGGGTCGGCCCACGCCAATATGTATGCGATGGTGGCGTCCTGAGCGAGTTCTTTCGTCGCGAAGCTGTACAGATTAGGGGTCGTCATGAGATTCCTTTCTTTGAGCGTCGAGTTCGCAGAGGATGTCCAATTGCAGGACGATTTTTCGAATATTTGGCATGATAGGTACCATAATGAGATTAACGGGCTTTTGTGTTGTACTCGAGGGTTTTTAGGATTTAATTATCCTGCAAGCATGGATGATTTTGTAAGAAATTCCTTTCTGTCGCATCCATACGCAAGTTGAAATACTCCTTCACGGCCACCCACCGTTTTATATACTCGCATTGAAAAGACTCATCCGGTGGCAACCAGTTTGCGGGGTCTCGATCTCCTTTAGACCGATTGGCAGATGCAGACACAGCAATTAAAGAATGTTCATTCGTCAAATCATTGGCGAATGCTTGTCTTTGTTCTGGCGTCCAGATATCTGCTCCACTTCTATGGGCTTCAGCCAGCGGAATAAAGTGGTCGATGTCCAATCTGCTCGGATCGGTAAAAGTCTGTCCGGTGTACAGATCTAACCATTCGCCCGACACAACTCGACATCCCCGATCGTCGAGAACGACGGGTTGCAGGCTTTCGGATATTAAAACTTCCTGTCTTGTGTCTTGACAGTCCCCATCCGCATCAACCCAATGTCTATAAAGGTCGCGGTCATAGGGAATGACAGGCGCACCTGCCTCAATATAAAACGTATCTACTTTTGAGACGTATATGGTGTCTCTAATGGTAGTAAATACAGTGTCTGTTTTCGTTACGTAAATGGTATCAGACGGGGCATATACGGTGTCTATTTGGGTCACATAAATGGTATCAGTACGTGCTAGCGAAGGAGGGCCTTGTTTCCCGAAATTTTGCACTAAAATTAAGAAGTCTTGAAAATCTACATCCCCGTCTCTATCGAGATCGCCATCAATGGCTTCAGCAATATTGGCTGTTGCCATAATAAGCAATAGGCATCCAACAATTCTTTTGAACATCCAGTGGCATCCTTTCGTGAATTGATTCAATCGGCATTGTCTAAAATGACCAGCAGAACATAGGTATTTTTAACCGCAATGAGTAGCGTATTATTCGTAAGGCCGAGCGCATTAAAAAAACCTCGCTGATGCACTGGACGAAAACATGTGTTTGACGGATATTATTGAGGAGGGAGGGAGGGTAACACCGAAAGGGGCGAGTTATGAAGACCTTGCAGATTGTCAATCAGTGGGTGAGAACCCCAAAGCCGAACAACCCCAAATTGTCCAGGCAAAGGGCGCTGATGCTTGCCCAGGTGGTCGATGTGGAGCGGCGAAAGGTTCAGGCCGTCAGGCGGCGCGGGCGCGCACTGGATAGGTCGGGATGTTCACAAATGGGGCTGTTCTGATGGTGAGGATCGAACACATAGCACAGACGTTGGAACGCTTCGATAATTGGACGGATTATGATGAGGCAACGATTACGCGGCTTCTCAAGGTCAATCAGAACAAACGGGGTGTAAGGCGGTCAATTCGCTCATTGACGGGCTATATCCGGGCCACACACCGGATTTTTCGCACACAAGCCCTTGTGGTTGTGGTGTCGAGTAGGAGGCAACCAATGAAGTCTAGGCGACGGAAAAAGAAGCCAGCAAAACAAAAGACACTGTTCAGATATTACCATATCTCCCCGACACCGAATCTCAAAAAACTCTTGCCTTATAGTCACCGACACGGAAAAGCGACGGACAGGTGGATGGACAGGTGGGAGTCTGACAAAAAGAAAGAGCTTTCCCCTAAAGCGCGTCGTCATGTGCGCGAGCATACGCGGCGTATCTGGTTTTATTCGTCAATTTTGGAAGCCTGGACGTGTTCGGCGGAGTTTGCTGAAAACTTGCTTTACATCTATCGTCACGACACCGAAAAAAGGTTGGCGCATTTTGAGGGCCGCGCCGTCTCCAGAAAGCCCGTTCCCGTGCAGATGATCGGAGAGATCGAGAAATTTCCTATCGGCAATACCGGCGTGTTTGACGCCTCTCTGCGGTGCTACGAGGGTCAGGTCGGAGCCGAGGATATTGAGAAGGCAAGAGCCGATATTGACAACGCCGTCAACGCCGCCGACCAGTACGGCAAGGCTGGCGCATACGCGCTCATGACCGAATTGGAAAGGGTATTTTCTCAGTCGATGAACTGACAAAAAGGAGATGAAAAAAATGAAAGATTATCAGAAAATCATATCGGATTTCGGACACATCGAGCGGCGTGGAAATATCATAACTCTCAAAATTCGCATCGCGCCGGATGAGAACCGTGAGAGGACTGAAATGAGCGTAAATTTTAATGCAGATACCGGGCGTGTGCTTGGCGATGAAAAAAGCATCCTCGCGTTTGTTGAGCATTATTATTTGCCCGTGATGGCATCGCGCATACCAGACTATGACGGCGAGGGCCAACTCACTGATGAGATCGAGAAGGCGAAAGCCGACATTGCTAACGCCTCCCCCCTAATCGACCACTGTAAAAAACAGATCGCCATCTTCGCTGGTGGGCTTGGTACGGAAAAGCTGATGCGCGAATTTGAAAGAGTCTTTTCCAATCTCCAAAAAGACAACTAAATTTTATTTGTAAATACCTTTCGTTTGGGAACGGTGAAAAGTGTCGGGTATGTGTGTGTTACACCCGTGTTTGGTCTCCCAAAATGCGGGTTGCAGGCTTCTGAGAAAAGCTATTTGAGCGTTTTTGGCACAAAAACCCGTGCAAAACTCTCCCATTTTTGGAGAGAGCGGTTTGGCCGTTTTTCCACAAAAATGACACTTAGTTTGCTCGCAAGGAGCAACAAAATGAGAGGTCGGAGTCAGGACATATCCAGTAGAAATTTCAGGTGGCGTGCGCGCAGAATATACGTTGGTGCGTATTCGCCAGTAAGAGACTATTGGCAAGGTCAGATTGTCTCGCACGATAGGTCATTGTGGTTGCTCGTTTTCGACCGGCCAGAGCGAGGTGTAGAGCCAGAGGAAGGGAACACCTGGAAGCGGTTTAACAAAGAAATCCCCTGTGCCGCGCTCGTTCACATATTGCTCGGAGAGCGGTTGTCAGACGAGGCACTTTTGGAACTATCACGCCAGCGGGGGAGATCGTCATGACTGAGCAAGGCCAATGTGAGAGGTGCGCGGCTCTGGAGCGCGAGGTGGTGGCATTGAAAAATAGACTGTGGGAGACTTCCGAACTACTCCGCCAGGAGCGCGCTGATCGGGAGGCGTGTGATATAGCCGCGCACTTCGACAATACAGCTTCGAGACTTGACACTCTGTATCGAGAGGACGGCGTAAGTGCCAAAGACGAGATTGAGGGTCGGATAAAGCTGTTGCCAGTGCGGGCAAAACTGAAAGAGACCGAGGCGCGTACAGAGAACATCAAAGCCCAAAGGGGATTGATAGACGCGAGGGCAGAGCAAGCCGTTCTCAATCAACGCCTGACGCGCCAGAAGATCAGAAAAATGGAATTGGAGAATGAGGAACAGGAGGCAATGATTGAGCTTTACAGGGCGGCTGTGGACGTTTTAGAGCGGGTGGGTACAGGGCAGATGATCGAGGCGGATTTTATTGTCCTGGAGAGTCTCAAACAGATTGGAGTGAAAATACCTAAAAAATTGAAAAGTGGCGGGCAAATTCTAAAACAAACAAACGGAGGGTCGAGCGATGCGGGATAGCAACGGGCGGTTTATGACTGGCAATACCTTTGCCGCCGGGTATGGCGCACCAGTGGGCAATCAGAATGCCAAAGGACACGGGGCGCCAAAGCGCAACATCAATGCAATGTCCCACGGGATTTATCTGCAATTCAAAGCGGGTGAGAAGCCAGAGGATCGGTTGCCGCCGGAGGCGGGCGCCGACGTGTTGGGAGTGCTGACTGGGGCAAAAGAATTGCAAGAGTGTTGGGCGCGCGCGTCATTGCTGGCCGCGCAGACCGGCGTGAGGATGGCCCAACGTCCATATTGGAAATAGGGGAATCCAAACACGGATAGCTGTAATTTAATAGTGTTTTTGTAAAAAAGCCGCTGACTTGAGAACGATCAGCGGCTTTTTTTGTGTGTACGCGCCTATTGCGAGCAGTTCGAGCCAATGGTTTCTTCAATGCCCTGAAGCCACGCTTGAAAGGCCGCATCGAGCGGAGCGCACAGCCCGGTGTTACTGAAATCAATCCCTTTCAGCTTTGTCAGGTTTGTCAGGCTTTGAGGAAGCGCACCTGTCAGGCTTGCGTTATCGTTAAACGTCAGAATTTCAAGATTGGTCAGGTTGCCAATTTCCGAGGGCACTGTCCCGCTCAAAAGATTGACGTGAAAAGTTAGAGCGGTAAGGGCGGTGAGGTTGCCCAACTCGGTTGGTATCGTACCTGTCAACTGATTACGATTAAGGCCCAGAGTCGTAAGGCCAGACAGGTTCCCCAATGCTGTTGGTATCTCTCCCACCAACTGATTGTTACCGATGTCGAGTTCGGACAGTTTTGGGAGTGTGCCCAATTCCTTTGGGATCTCTCCGACAATCTGATTGGTGTGGAGCGACAACTGGACAAGGTTGGATAAGTTAGACAGTTCTATCGGTATCTCCCCCGTCAATTTGTTGTCGCTGACTAACAGGCTTTTAAGAGTGGACAGATTGCCTAATTCCCTTGGAATCGGTCCGCTCAGTTCATTGTCGAACAGGATCAGCGCTTCGAGCCTTGAGAGGTTTCCCAACGTTGATGGAAGCGTACCGCTCAACTGATTGCTATTGAGCCACAAATTCGTGAGGTTGGACAGATTCCCCAGTTCTGCTGGAAGCGCACCAGTCAACAGATTGTTGCAAATATCCAGGTACTCGATGGCTGTGAGATTCCCCAATTCTACGGGCATTGACCCCGATAATTGATTGCTGTAAAGCACGAGTCTTTTCAGGTTCGTGAGGTTCCCAATTTCGGGGGGTATCTCACCCGTCAAAAGATTGTTGTGAAGCGTCAATACCTGAAGATTTGACAGGTCGCCCAGGGTTGACGGAATCTCGCCAGACAGCTGGTTGGTATTGAGCGACAAACCCGCGAGGTTTGATAGCTTTCCTAATTCTGCTGGAATCTCGCCAGATAGCTGGTTGGTGTGAAGCCGCAAGGCTTCGAGGGCTGTGAGATTCCCCAACTCTTTTGGAATCGTGCCGCTTAACTGATTGCTATGAATGGTCAGCACTTGGAGATTTGACAGGTCGCCCAAGGCTGTTGGAATCTCGCCAGAGAGCATATTGGTATTGATCCACAAGCCTACGAGGTTCGTTAGGTTGCCAAACTCGTTGGGGATCTCCCCGCTCAACTGATTGGTATGGAGCCACAGGTCGGTGAGATTTGACAGGTTGCCCAACTCTTTTGGGATTCCGCCGGTGAGCATGTTATTACACAAGTCGAGGTACGTGAGCTTGACCAATTCGCCCAATTCTTTGGGTATTTCCCCAGTCAAATTGTTGCTGTACAGCGCGAGCCTTTCAAGGTCGCTCAACTGGCCCAACGCAACTGGTATCTCCCCAGTCAACTGGTTGGTGTGGAGAAACAGAGCGACGAGGTTTGATAGGGCAAATAGCCCTTCGGGAATCTCACCCGTCAACTGATTCTGGTGAAGATACAGGTGGGTGATGTTGGGAAAGTCGAATAATTGACTGGGGATCGAGGCGAATTGATTCTCGCCCAGATTGAGCCAGTGAAGCGCGGGCAGGTTGTCGAGAAGACCATCGGGCAGGCTATTGATTTGATTATCTCGCAGGTTGAGCTTTGCCAGACAAGTCAGGCCAGAAAAATCACCAGCCTTTAGTTCTGTGAGGCCCGCGCCTTTCAAGTTGAGAGAATCTATGGCGGCCAGATGTCCCGTCGTCACTTCCCCGCAGGTGCTTACAGGCGCAAGCGCCACGATCGAGTCACGTACCGCGGGTGTGCGGTCACATACCGATATGCTCGGCGGGGGTGACGCTTTGCCAAACGCATTGGAGAATATCAGGAAGTCGGGAAAAGCAATCTCGCCGTCGCTGTCCAGGTCGAAACGTGGCTGATATTTTTCATCGCCCTGGTGGGATCCAAATGTCTCTATGAATGCCAGAAAGTCGGTAAAGCCGACCTCTCCATCGCCATTAAAGTCCGGTGTGGTATTCGCAGAGGCATAAGCCATACATACCAGCACCGCAAGCGCGACAACAGTCATAAACACCCATCTTTTTTTCATATTCTACACTCCTGCAATAAATGTGACCCTTTCAGATCAAATCCAAAAAGTTCTGTAAAAAGGTAGCTCCACTCTACAATAAACCAGCATTCAATCTGCCCACTCGACCGACAACACATGCGTTAATCTCATCTCGAACATATTGAACCCGCAGCAGTGCCTACTCCGAAGTCTTGCTATACTCACCACCTTGCCATAGTTGTCAATTCTAATAACAGCTATAAATATTTGGACTAAGGCTGAACGCGTGTGAATCCACAGGAAGTCCTGCCACCGAAGGCTTGCTTGCTGAGATTGTAAGCGGAATACTGCGAATCATCTCCCACTCTGTGCGTAGATCTTTTACCCAGACCGGCAAAGTTCCCAGACGCAATGCGAGCTGGGCGTCAAAAAGCGATTCCGGAGTAACCGCCTCGCCATTCGATTCCAGAATCTCGAGATCACTTTCATTAAAGGTCGCCGGATTGCCGTGAAAGCCCACAATAATCGGAAACAAAAATTTGAGATACCCCTGCCAAAAATCGTAGTGCGTAACATCTCCCCCGTGGTTGTAATTCCAGAACACAAGACGCCGGAGATGGTGTGGTTCAACCCCGCCACCGCTGCTGCCAGACAACCTGCCATTATTCACACAATCGTACAAATTGGCATAGCTGGGATCGGTCTTATGGATATCAAGTGGCTGGTCTGGAGCCATATCATAGCGGTAAACCACATTGCCCGTTGAGCTATGGCTCATACCCGTACCATGATGTTGTCCTGGAATCGCACGGGTGTTTCTCTGAGCATTAATAAGAGGAGCCGTGCTATAAGGAGACTGGCCCGCAATATCTTCTGACAGCCCAAACCATATCCCATAACTACCCTGACTATTAAAAGCAGTATGCCCCTTATTTCCCGCGATTGTAACCTGGTACACCGATGAGGCAGCACTGACAGTAAAACCAATTGCGCCACTGACATTCATGAAAGAGATGCGCCGAACCCAGGAATTGACACACCGATTGAATGAGAACGCCTTCCAGCCCGCATTGTGGATGAGATTCAGGTGATGGACAAATGACTCAAAAAACGACCCGTGAAAACTGATGTCCTCAACACCGATTTCTTCGAGATGCGGCAAGGACTGCACTGCTGCCCCTTGATTCACACGGGTATGCAGAGGTTCATTGAGGCGGATGCGATTGCCCTGAATCTCGGCAATGCTGTGTTCTTCCCGTATATCAAGCCCCACGTCGAAAAGTTCCGACAAGCCGGATGGCGAACGAGGGGCAACAAACATATTAATTCCTTCTGCATCCTTGACAGTTATAGAGACCCAAATCCACTGACCGACTGAGAGCCTGGAAGCATTATTCACTGTAATCCAGAAAGTCTCTCGCTCCGCACTCTCTGTAATACGCGCTAAGGTAGAACGGCTGAAGCTAACGGGCTGGAAATTGAACATACTGGACACATAACCGGGTCTATCGGGAAGGGGGGACATGTAATTGACCATTCGGATAATAGTACCACCCGTTCGGCTACCACTACCTCGCAAAACAATATTGCTACTGTGGATATAGATAGGCTCATTGTAGCCCTCATCGTTTTTATCCGCATCGGTATTGACCAGAAATTCACCCGGCGGAAAAAAGACAACACCTCTGCCATTTTCCTCTGCCGCGGCAATAGCTGCCTGGATAGCAGGCTGGTCAGACACATCATCATTGGGAATCGCACCGTACTCTGTAACGTCAAAAACGGGATGTGTGACATCGGGCACGGGCTTATTGAAATAGTGATAGCCCGAATACGAAAAATCGGGTAAAATGGGTACTGCCCCATTCTCCTTAGCCTTCACAAACTGTTGATAGGCCCTCGCGTTCCTGAAAAATTCCGCTGGCCTGCCAAAGTCGCTGACAAAGAGCAGAAAATCGCCAAACCCAATCTCCCCATCGGCATTCAGGTCATATTTTGCCTCATACCTTTCCTGACCTTCCCGAGCACCAAACGCGCTTACAAATAGCAAAAAGTCAGTAAAATCGACCACTCCACTCTCGTCAAAGTCTGGTGAAGGCGCCGCAGACACCGGTTGGATCAACAGCGCGATGAGTATGATTTGCGCTAAACGCACGCGGAATAACATATTAAATTTCCCCTACTGGTTCTTTCTTCCCGCACGGTACGTTGGGAATACCTACGGATAACGTTTGCCGGAAGCCGTCTGGTAGGCATCTCCATGGATGAAGGCAATGCTGAAGGAGCGGCGGGGCCGATTCGTGGTATTCACGAGAGAAGAATGCAGCAGTTCTGATAGTTTTCTGCATAATGTCTCTCCTATCATTAATTGACGTTACACCAATGCTCAAGAACGACGTGGCAAAATATCCACATACAATGTGGTTTATGCAGAACCTGCATCCGTTCTGCTCATTGATCTGACGGGATCCAAATTTTTTATTAACGCAAAAAGCGTGCCAATATGAGCGTTGTCCAGAGAGCTATATTCATAAAGCGTTGTTTTACATAAAGAAAAAGAGCCAATCTGACTACGATATAAGACATAATATTGTCCCAAAATAGTCGAACTGGCTCTCACACAAGACCTATTACGGTCTCGAAAGACCTATTACGGTCCCGAAACTATAATTATATTAGTGGGTAAAATGTATAACCATTTATACCGATAGAGTAATTTGTATTTTGATATTTGGCAATCATGTTTATTTTTTAGTTCGCAAATATGAAATACAATTTATAAACCATTTTTTTCACCTATCATAAGGTTCTTTTTAATGATCAAATCACTTGACCGCACAGGCACCTATCGGACTTATTCCATAGCCGATGGTCTGGCCGGGATGCGCATTGAACACATCGCCGAAGATAGCGAGGGGTGTATCTGGTTCGCCACCTGGGATAATGGCGTCAGTCGCTTCGATGGGAACGAATTCCAGAATTTTACCAAACAGGACGGTCTTATTGATGATCGCACTTATTTTGTTACGCAAGACAGTCAGAACCGATTGTGGTTTGGGACAGCAAATGGCGTCTGCTGGTATGATGGGACAGATTTCCATCATTTGAAGGACGATGGCATTGCAGACCGAGACGTGCGGTGCATCTACGAAGACAATGAGGGCCGTGTATGGTTTGGTGGTACCCGTACTCTGGGATATTGTGATAGCACTGCTTTCCACGACATGATTCCGCTCTATCTTCAGCACTACAAGCGGCCTCCTTCTCCCAAGTGGCGTCAGTGTTGGGGTATTACTCAGGATCCGCAAGGTCAGATGTGGTTTGGCTTTAACTACCTCATCCGCTTCGATGGTGAATCTTTCCACCGCTATGAGAAGAAAGACGGTTTTCCCCAAGATGGGACCGCCTATGCCTTAGATAAGGACCATACCGGCAAGGTGTGGATTGGTCGGTTTGGAAAACGAGATGAACTCTGGTGCTATGCCGATGGCACGTTCCAATCTGTTCAGGTAGATTTAGGTGGTCCACTGCGCAAAATACAGTGTGACAGAGAAGGCCGGATGTGGTTTAGCACTTCGGAAGGGGGATTGTATCAGGACGGTGATG
>JAPPAB010000168.1 GCA_026705765.1 Gemmatimonadota bacterium | reverse complement strand
GCCGGCGCGTATGGCGAACGGCTGCTACCCGAGACCATGGGCGGTGGCGTCGCCTACCCATAACCCTGATCATAACCCTGTCTTCGTCTCTCTTTGTGGGCCTCGTTCTCAATCCCACATTTTGTGCATCCTTCATGACGGTGAGAGGAACAGTCAAAGAAACATCACCCCGTCTTCAGCGCAGCCTCAACGCCTATCAGCGCCGCCTCGAACTGGCACTCAATTACCCGGGAATAACCCTCACTCTTGCAGCGAGCACACTCCTCCTCGTCATTTTGGCGTACTACTTCACAGGTCGAGGCATCGAATTTTTTCCCGAAATTGAACCCAATACAGCCTATATCGACGTGCGCGCGCCATCGGGCACAAACCTCGAAACATCGGATCAACTGGCGCGTCAGATCGAATCTATTCTCTCCGATATTCCCGATGTTGAAACCTATGTCGCCAACGTGGGCGTCTCTGGAGGCGATGAATTTGCGTCTGGCGAAGGCGTTTCAAATGCCAGTCGCATCTCCGTTGATTTTGTCGATGAAAGTATTCGACAACAATCCTCTTTTAAGACCATTGAGGAAATTCGCAACAAACTCAAAAATCTGACTGGCGCTGAAATCGAATTATCTCAAGAACGCGGCGGACCACCGGTAGGCCCGCCCATCAGCGTTGAGGTATCCGGCGAAAATTTCGAAATTTTGGGTCAACTATCCGCACGTATCAAGCGCATCGTGGCCGAAGTGCCCGGCGTTGTCGATCTCAAAGACGACTACGACCGGGGGCGTCCCGAAGTCCGCATCGTCGTAGATCGAGAAGCCGCTGCAATAGCGGGCCTCAATACACGCCTGATTGCCGCTACGGTACGCTCGGCTGTTTACGGCTCAGAAGCATCCGAATATCGGCTGGGCGAAGACGAATACGATATTCGCGTGAGATTCAAATCCGACAAACGCAACACCCTCGCCGACCTCGAACGCATCACCATTGAAAAAGATGGCAAAATCACGCCCATAAGTGCGGTTGCACGCATAGAAACGGGCGGGGGATTTGGCAGCATCCGGCGCAAGGATCTCAAGCGCGTAATCTCCATCGAAGGCAAAGTGCAAGACCGCACATCTGATGCAGCCATGCGCGATGTGCAAGCAGCCCTATCCAATTTTCCCCTGCCACCGGGCTATCAGATCGCCTATTCTGGAGAAAATGAAGAACAGCAAAAAGCCACCGCCTTTCTTTCTAAAGCTCTGCTCATAGCATTGGCGGGCATCGCGCTCATTCTGATTACGCAATTCAATTCCCTGGCCCTGCCCTTTACCATTCTCACCTCCGTCATTTTGTCTATGATTGGCGTGTTGATCGGCCTGATAGTCACCGGAACTCCTTTTGGCATTCTCATGACGGGCATTGGCGTGATCAGCCTTGCGGGCGTGGTTGTCAACAACGCCATCGTTCTAATCGGCTATACCCTGCAATTGCGCCAGCGCGGCCTTTCAGCGCGCGAGGCAATCATACGCGCAGGCGTCGTGCGATTTCGCCCCGTCATACTCACAGCCATAACCACCATCCTGGGCCTGTTGCCCCTTGCCACGGGTATCAGTTTTGACTTTCTTTCCTTTTCATGGGAAATTGGGGGACGCAGCAGTCAATGGTGGGGACCAATGGGCGTGGCTGTCATCTTTGGTCTCGCATTTGCCACTGCCCTCACACTGGTCGTTGTACCTGTTCTAATCAGCCTTATCTGGCGATGGTTTGGCGCGCCCAAAATTGAATCGACACCCACATACCGCCACACCGCCGCAGATTGAGCCATCAAGGCTCCTGGAGACGCCCATGTTGCTTCGTATATTTCTCATCGTCCTTGCTCTTGTCCTATTTTTTCGTTTTGTCGGTCGCTTGTTTCTCGCCATCCTAATGCGCCCACCTGAAGCATCGAAAAAAAAATCACGGCGCGACATTGACGATTCACAAATTCAAGACGCGGACTTTAAAGACCTTTAGACCCCTCGGATAAAACAGATGGCTACCCGACGTCCTCGCAAAACTGGACCCTCGCCAGCTCAAATCCTCGATGCCGTAAAAAAAGGCGAAATCTCATCCCTCTACTATTTCTACGGGGAAGAAGATTTTCAACGCGACCAGCTTCTCAACGCCCTCGTCGAAATCCTCATTGAACCCGCGGCGCGTCCCTTCAATCTCGACATCTATCGCGCCGAAGACCTCGATATTCCCCAGCTCATTGCACAAGCACTCACCTTTCCAATGATGGCGCAACGCCGCCTGATCGTCCTCAAAAACGCCGACCGCTTACCCGATTCAGCCAGCTCCGAACTCTTGCCCCTCATCGAATCTCCACCCGAAACAACGACCATAATCATCACAGCCGCCAAACCCGATGGACGCAAAAAACTATTTGCCGAACTCAGAAAACGCGCGAGTGCAATCGAATTTCGCCCACCCTACGACAATGAGATCCCGGCCTGGATACAGACACATGTCAAAACCCTGGGTAGGCAAATCGCGCCCGACGCGGCTCACCTGCTCCACATGAGCATCGGGTCAAATTTGCGCGAATTGAACGGCGAAATCGAAAAACTCTTTATCGCTACCCCATCCAATCCAATCTCGCGCGAAGATGTCGCCCAGGTGATCGACAACACGCGGGGGATCACAGTCTTTGAACTCGCCGACGCACTCGGGCACCGTCAGTTGAACAAAGCACAGATCCTCATTGGACGGCTCTGCGAACAGGGAGAACATCCTGCCGGCACAATCGCGCTACTCATCCGTCACTTTGGGATTTTGCGGCGCGCGCAATGGATATCGGGCCAGCGCCTACCCAGAAATGCAATGGCTTCACGCCTCAAAGTACCCGCTTTTTTTCTCAATAACTACCTCGATCAGGCCCGTCTATTCGACGAACGAGCACTCTGGAATGCCCATGATGCCCTTCTCGATGCAGATAACCGCCTCAAATCCAGCGGCGGGACACCGCACGAGATTCTCGCCCATCTGGCCTATCGAATCTGCCGTGCATCCCCTTGACAACCCCGTAAAAATCTGGTAGTTTAGCACACTCTCATCAGAACAAAACCCAACCCGAAAGGAGTCTCAAAGTGGGAAGTCCATTGAATGTTACAGATGAAAATTTCCAGACAGAAGTTGTCGATTCCGATCTTCCGGTACTCGTAGATTTTTGGGCAACATGGTGCGGTCCGTGCCGGATGATTGCCCCCAGCATTGAAGAACTCGCGCGTGAATACGATGGTCGCGTTAAAATCTGCAAAGTCGATGTAGATCACGCCCAGCAGACAGCACAGGGATTTGGCATTCGCAGCATCCCCACATTACTCATCTTTAAGGACGGCAAACAGGCAGATCAGCTTATCGGCGCTGTCCCCAAAAGCGCGATAGAAGACAAACTCAAAGCCGTACTCGCTTAAAACTGAGAAGCCGAAGACAGTGTCTCCGGCTTCTTTTTAAGAAAAAATAAAGCCCGATATCTTTTTATGATACCGGGCTTTTGTTTTGTATCGCAGTGTGTCCTACCGAGCAGGTTGCAAACGGCCTTGTGCGGGATATGATTCGAGAATTGCTTCAATCTCTTGTTGAAAACGCTCGAGAGGTTCCGCAACCTGGTGGCGAAATTCTTTGCGGATCAACCCGCAGTATTCCTGAGCGGCCTTTAACATCACCTCGGCATTGTGTTGCAAAGTGCGATAATCGTCCTGAAAATGATCAAATCGCCCGTGCAAGGCGTGCATCAACTTGCTCGCGTAATCACTGACACTCACCTCTTTATACCCCTCGCTAAATCGCTTCAGGTGATCCAGCGCCTCATCCAAAAATGTCTGCACCTCATCAACCTGCAGCGCGTCGCGCGTGGTGAGAATCAAATGACGGCCGTGAATGGACATGCGTATGGCATCCCCAAAATCGCGGGGATGATGCAGAAGCATATGGGCCATAAACTTCCAGAACGTCCACCGATAATACCCGACCACCCCTTGATGCCAAAAAGAGCGAAGACCAGCCCTGAGTTCCGTCCAACCAATTGGCATTGACGGAATTGCCCTGCGCGCGCGATGTGCATAATGCGTGCGGCAGCGCTCAAAGAAAATCTCTGGACTATTCAGCGTTTCGAGGACCTTGCGATGGCGCGCCAGCAATTCGTCGGGATCGATGAGGGGCTCATAACTCAACTGCCGGCTGAAAATACCCGAATCGCCCGTATATTTTACGTCTTCGCGCAGGCGACCCAACCGCTTGTAGCGCTTGTAATCGGGTGTATCGCGCAGCACGCCCAAAACCCCCACCATAGCCACGGGAATACCCGCTTCTCTGATAAACGCAATCATGAGATCGGCAATATCATCTGGATCCGTATCCAGACCCATGATAAAACCGGCCTGAACTTCCATGCCGTATTCTTGCAGAATCTTAACCTTATCCAGCAAAGGCGTATCGCCCTGCAGATTCTTTTGCGCGCCCATAAACTTCAGGCTTTCTTTCACTGGCGATTCAATACCCGCAAAAATTTTATCAAATCCGGCGAGGTACATCGCCTCTAACAACGCGGGATCATCGCTCACGCGAATGCTGGCCTGTGTAAAGAGTTGGAAAGGATACCCGCGCTCTCTTTGCCAGGGAACCACCTCTTCTTCCAGTGTTTCTCG
This sequence comes from Gemmatimonadota bacterium, assembly GCA_026705765.1. Taxonomy (NCBI): domain Bacteria; kingdom Pseudomonadati; phylum Gemmatimonadota; species Gemmatimonadota bacterium. The sequence goes on along the minus strand of JAPPAB010000168.1, from coordinate 59,566 downwards.
AATCTCTTCGCGGTTGCCAACAAAATTGTCATCAACCGCCATAACCGAGCCTCGCCAGCCCCTATCGTAAAGAGCGTCCAGTTCCTGAACCACGCGACTGCTATTTTTCAAACGCGTTATCTTGCCGTAAAGCGCGGGGATATTGCAAAATGTGCAACTTTCGGGACAGCCCCGCGTAATCTGAATCACCATCACAGTATAATCGTCAAAACTGATCAGATCCCAGCGCGGGAGCGGTGTTGTTGCGAGGCTTTGAAACTCACCCCGCCGATCAATGTACTCTCGCCCACCCTTGTAAGGCTCAGATACCAATCGATCGACCACATCCATAAAGCCATTTTCAGCCTCGCCCAGATAAAAGACCGCATCTCCCTCAATATCTTCGCAATACTGCGTGGGAAGCGGACCGCCATTGAGCACGGGCACACCTGCGACATTGCACTGGGCAATAATTTCTTCGAGAGAATGCCAGTGAATAATCATCGACGATGTAATCACAACATCTGCCCAATCCAGATCTTCATCTGTCAGTGCATGCACATTCACATCCACCACGCGCAAACTGTAGTGATCGGGCATCATACCGGCAATCGTCAACAACCCCAAAGGCGGAAAAGCCGACTTCTTTCCGACCATCCTCAAAGCTTCATCAAAACTCCAGAACGTCACCGGATTCTTTGGATATACAAGCAACGCGTTGGGCATACAGCTATCCTTTCACAAAATGAAAAACAAAGAACTTCTGATAAGTTCAATATACTATATTTTTTTCGCAACTCATAGAAAAAACGAGAGCATCCAGATTGGGAAAAAACTGATACCTCGGACCATCGCGAACAATAAACCTTGATTTACACCGCAATTTGAGATAATTTTTCTCTACCTATCCATTGAGACGTAGCCGGGGCAAGGAGGCTAACATGAAAATGACACAACAGCCAACCAACCATTTGCTACCTGCCATAATACTATCAATCGCAATACTCGGATGCGGTAAATTACCGGAGGTCTCTCCCACGGCACCACCTCCAACTGAGACACCATCTGCGTCAGCAACAGAAGAAGTGCGATCAGAAAAGACACGCGTGACCGTACCTCTGGCAACAGATTCAGAACTAACAGACCTGGCACGCGGCAACAACGCTTTCGCCTTTAACCTGTATCAAAAATTGCGCGAAGAAGAAAGCGGAAACCTGTTCTATTCGCCCTACAGCATCTCGCTGGCACTTGCCATGACATATGCCGGTGCAAGAGGCGAAACCGAACGTCAGATGTCAAACGCACTACACTTCATCCTGACCCAGGACAAATTGCACGCCGCATTTAACGCCCTCGATCTCCAACTCGCCTCACGAGGCGAAGGCAGCAGTGGCCAGGATGGCAAGGGCTTTCGATTGAACATCGCCAATGCGATCTGGGGACAACAGGGCTATAACTTCCAGCAGAACTTTCTGGACAAACTGGCGGAAAATTACGGTGCTGGAATGAGAATCGCAAACTTCACGGAGGCACCCGAGAACTCGCGAGTCACAATCAACGACTGGGTTGCCCATCAGACCGAAGACAAAATCAAAGACCTGATTCCCTCTGGTGCCATCGACAACTTGACCCGCTTAGTCCTCACCAATGCCATCTACTTCAACGCGGCCTGGCTTCACACCTTTGACGAAAGAGCCACTTCTGCAGGTGACTTCCATTTGCTCACAGGCAACAGCGTTAGAGTACCAATGATGCGACAGACCGAATCATTCGGCTATGCGAGGGGCACGGAATATCAGGCCGTTGAGTTGCTCTACGATGGCAGTGAAATATCCATGGTCATCCTGCTCCCCGACAAAGGCAATTTTGACCCATTCGAAAAATCGCTAAACGCCGAACTCATCGGTCGAATTTCGAAAGACCTGAGACGCAACCGCATAGAACTCATCATGCCCTCATTCGAGTTTGAAGCCCAATTCAAGCTGGGCGCAATGCTCCAGAAGATGGGAATATCCGATGCCTTTAACCCGCAATTAGCGGACTTCTCGGGCATGGATGGAACAAAAGACCTGTCCATTTCGGACGCCTTTCACAAGGCGTTCGTCCTCGTCAATGAGAACGGCACAGAAGCCGCTGCTGCCACCGGCGTAGTCATAGGCGTAACATCCCTCCCTCCGAGAGTCACGATCGATCGGCCATTCATCTTCCTCATCCGGGACATAGCGACCAATACCACTCTATTTGTCGGGCGAGTAATGGACCCGAGATAATACAAGGATAGCTCAAACATGATCACAGAAGAAGACCTCTGGTATTTCAAAACAACTGGATTTTACAAAGTCCGCGAGACCTTGCCCGGCGATCTGGTCAATCGTCTAAACGAAGTCACCTCCCGGCAAATTGCAGACATGCGCGAACCCATTGTATGGGAAGAAAAGGTGGAGCGAGAGCCGAAAAACGTCCGCCGTCTCTCAAAAATTTTTTTGCGAGACCCCATCTATTTTGAAGCCGCATCTCATCCCATCATCCTCAACGCCCTCGAAGGCATCATCGGTCCAAACATCGAAGTACTCACCAACAAACACAATCACGTCATGGTGCGCCCCTCCGGGTCTTATCCCGTCCCCTGGCACGCCGGTGAAGAACCCTATGACCACACACTTATCACCGGCTTGATCTACCTCGAAGAATCAACCGTTGAAAACGGCTGTGTGCGCATCGTGCCCGGCAGCCACAACCGCCCATTTCTCAACCCGCGCCGACCACAGAAACAAAGAGACAATTTTTACGACAGCGACAACTATTACCGCGCAGTGCCAATCCCCATGCCGCGCGGTGGTGTCCTGCTCTTTAACGACTGCTGTTATCACGGATCTGACACAAATTGTTCCAATCATTCTCGCCGCAGCATGACGGTTGCCTATCGCGCCCACGACGCCCACGACGTAATCAAAGACGACCCGGAAAAAATTCTCGTACGCGGCGAAAAAGTCTATACGGGACACCCTCATCCCTATACGCTTCCCGCCCAGGAGTAGGACATGCCCTCACTCACAATGCGACAAATCCAACTCTTCCGAAACAACGGTTTTCTCTGCTTCCCAGACCTTTTGCCAGAAGAAATGATTGAAAACCTGAAGACCGCTATTATGGAAGACATTGACCGCGAAGTCGAACCCATCGTGCGCAATAAGGATGGTCGGCCTGTTCGCATCTCTGCACTTATGGACCGCGCGCCGATCTTTCGAGAAGCAGTCACGCATCCATACGCGCTCAACCCACTCGAATCGCTTCTGGGACCCAACATCGAAATCCTCACCAATCGCCACAACCACGCCACCTTGCGCACAGCAGAGGACAACAAAGGTGCGTATCTCCATCGCGATGTCAGACAGTGGACGCGCAACATCTACACCATCATCTTTTACCTCGAAGAAACCACCCTCGAAAATGGATGCACCCGCATCATTCCCGGATCGCATCACTTCCCTGGCACCTCCACATCTATTCACGATGCAGAATGGGCAAGCGATGTCCTCGGTCAGGCACTCCCCGTACCCATGCCAGCAGGAGGAATGCTCGCAATCGACAGCATGGTCGTCCACGGCGCAGGCGAAAATCACACCGACGACACGCGCATGAGCATGACAATTGGCTATCACAGCGTCGATGAACTCATGGACATTCCCAACCCCAAACGCCTGCTCGTGCGCGGCGAGGGATTATATAACGGGAATGATCGAAAATAGGATCGGGATTGATCAGTCTGGAACGCGCGAGGCCATTTTCTGATCTAAGAATACGAGACCGGGGATCGCTTCTATATGGTAGATGTATCAATTCTCAATGAACTGGTCTGGACGGCGACCAGTTGTACACCGCTCCTTAATTCTTAATTTTATGACTCCCAACATTATCATCATCATCTCCGACCAGCACAATCCCCATGCAATGGGATGTGCGGGAAATCCCATTGTGCAAACGCCCAATCTGGACGCGCTCGCCCGTAGCGGGGTCCGGTTTCGCAATACGTATTGCCCCTATCCCCTCTGCGCGCCTTCGCGGTCAGGCTTCATGTCCGCGCAATATCCCAGCGATGTGGGCGTCTATGACAACAGCGGCAGTCTGTCTTTTGACACCCCCACGTTTGCCCATGCATTTGGCGCGGCGGGATACGAAGCTGTACTATGCGGTCGCATGCACTTTAGAAACCCCGACCAATTCCACGGCTTTGAAAAACGCATCCACGCCGACTGCGGCGGGCTATCCGCAGAAATTCTCGGCTATGGATACAACCGCACAACGGGACAGACCAAATACGGCGTCCAAGTATCCGGCTATGGCGAAACCGGCTATCGCCACTTTGACAAATCCGTCACCGAAACAGCCTGCAAATTCATCGCCGACCGTCAAAACAGCGACAGACCCTATGCCCTCGTCGTCGGCTACATGAACCCGCACAATCCCCTCATCTGCGGCAGAGAAGACTTCGAATATTACATGGCGCAAATCCCCCCGCTCGAACCCGAATCGCCCGAATACTTAAACGCCCTGCATCCAGCCCTGAAAAAATGGCGCGAAAGACGCGGCGTTGAAGACATCACCCCAGAACAAAACCGCCGCGGATTAGCCGCTTATTACGGCCTGACAACCGAACTCGACCGCTACATCGGTCAAATTATCAAAACCGTCCAATCCTCCTCCGATGCGGACAACACCGTCATCATCTACACCTCGGACCACGGCGACATGGCCCACGAACACGGCATGTGGTGGAAGAGCAGCTTTTACGAAGGCTCTGTGGGCATTCCCTTAATCTGCTCCTGGCCGGGTCATCTTCGCGAAAACCACGCAGAAGATGCCATCGTCAGCCTCATCGACGTCGGACCCACGGCTCTGGACATTGCGGGCGCAGACCCCATGCCTGATGTCTCGGGCAAAAGTTTCACCCCATTCCTCACAGGCGATCCCCCACCGGATTGGCCCAATGAAGTCTTTGCAGAATACATCGGCTTGCTCGGCGACCAGCCCGCGTGCATGCTCCGCACGGGACCGTGGAAATTGAACTATTACTCCGAATTTGACTCCTGCCAATTGTTCAACATTGACGAAGACCCCGAAGAACGCCGCGATCTATCCAATGATCCCCGGTATCGTGAAGTGATCCAATCGGGTCTCGAAAAAATATTTGCACGCTGGTCTGCCGATGACATCTTAAAACAAGCTGAACAACAAGCACGCGCCCGAGCACTCATCGCGCGCTGCGGGCACAGCCATATCCCCCACGCCATCCCCCCATTTGCGCCAGACATCGACGAAGTAAACAAATTCGACTTCTCACAATTGCCCGAAGACCCCAGATAGTATTGCATAAAATCGATATTGAGGTATTTTAGATAAAACAAAGGAGGAAGCTATGACACGAGAACGATTGCCGGTCTTGTTGATCGGCCTATTGTTATTGTCTGGATGCGGCGGCGAACGCGATCCCGTCGTTGAAATGCAAAAATCGCTTGCCTCAGCACCGGCGTATATGATTGTACTGGATGACATGCGCGAAGAAGGCTCTCTTTTCACCACGTATTATCACCGGTATTTAATAACACAGGGCGAAAAACAGGTACAATCGGACTGGATAGAAGTATCGGAATCCATCTATCGAAAATACGAACCGTTTTTGGGGATGGCACTCGTTGCCAAATCGGAGCAAGACGGCGTAAACAACACGCCACATCCGCCCGGATACCACTATGTGGGCAATCCGAGCTACGGGCGTTGGACGGATCGCGGAGGCACATCATTCTGGGAATTCTACGGCCAATACGCGCTCATGAGTCATTTGCTCGGTTGGGGCGGCGGATTTGGCATGAGTCGCTACGATTACGATGATTATCGGTCTTATCGCCGAGATCAACGTCCGTATTACGGACGCAATCGAGAGTATGGCACGCAGGGATCTGTAACACAGAAACAAAAACCATCGACATTCCAGCGACGCCAGGCAAACATAGCGCAAAAAAGACAATCATTCGCACAAAAAGTGCAAAGTCGCACGAGCCAGAGTCGGACCGGCTTTGGAAGTTCGCGTTCAACAAGTCGCAGCCGATCTGGATTTGGCAGCCGCAGTTTTGGAGGGTTTGGAAAATGATAGTACAGGACTTAATCGCAACGGGTATTTATCTCATCAGCGCGTTTATATTATTCTGGATCGGCAAATTGGTCAAAGACTTGACGACAACGAGTTACAGCGTGCGAGAAGAACTCGTAGAAAAAGACAACGTCGCACTGGGTGTGGCCATGGCGGGATATTACTTCGGATTGTTCATGGCCATTGGCGGCACCTTATCCGGACCGTCTCAGGGATTGGAAAACGATTTGATCGACATCGGCATATACGGACTGCTGGCGATCATCTTGCTAAATCTCTCGCGTCTGGTCAATGACGGAGTAATCCTGCACGGATTCAAAATTCGGGATGAATTAATCGACGATCAAAACGCGGGCACGGGTGCCGTGATCGCCGCGTCGTACATAGCAACGGGATTGGTGATCTTTGGCGCAGTATCGGGTGAGATCGGTGGAATTGTGACAACCGTGATTTTCTGGGCATTGGGGCAGGTAGCTCTGGTACTGGCCGGGCTGGTGTACGAATGGATTACCCCGTATAGCATTCACGATGAAATCGAAAAAGACAACGTCGCCGCTGGCGTCGCTTTTGCGGGTGCACTGGTCGGCATTGGCGTCATCGTGTTTCACGCATCGGCGGGCAACTTTATTTCCTGGGCTGTAAATCTACAGGATTTCGCAATCGAAGTAGTTGCGGGATTGATCTTGCTACCCATCGTCCGATTCATCTCCGACGTCATCCTCCTGCCCGGACAAAAACTGACCGATGAAATCGCCAATCAAGAACACCCCAATCTCGGCGCGGGCTTCATCGAAGCCACATCTTACGTCGGTGCATCGTTTCTGATCGTATGGAGTTTATAAAAAAGAAAGTTGTATTAAATCTCTCTAACTCGGCGGACTGAACACCCGCCGAGTTATTTATTTTTTATGCGACAAAGCTACCTCTTAAAAACCTGTATATTCGCCACGGGATGTGCTGGCATTGTAGCGGAATTTACATTGTCAACACTGGCGAGCTATCTATTGGGCAACACGACATTGCAGTGGGCCGTGCTCATGTCGTTGATGTTATTTGCTATGGGCCTGGGCAGCCGATGGAGCCGCTTATTGACAGACCGGCTACTGGACCGCTTTATCGCAATCGAATTTTACCTCTCGGTCCTGTGCGCCACCTGTGCGGTTGTAGCGTATTTTGGATCGGTACTCGCGTTATCGGCAGGTGTTTTCATCTATAGCTACGCCTTTGCAATCGGCGTACTCATCGGCATGGAAATTCCGCTGGTCGCGCGCATGAACGAAGCATATCAGGATCTGCGCACCAACATCGCCTCAGTGATGGAAAAAGACTATTTTGGCGCATTGATCGGCGGACTATTGTTCGCCTTTTTTTTATTGCCAGAATTGGGCCTGACGTACACACCGCTGGCGTTGGCCGCGATTAACTTTATCGTGGCATCGGTATTGCTGTGGCAATATCGGCACTTATTGGCGCGTCGCTGGCTGCTATTGACGGCATTCTGGACCCTGGGCGCGGGCCTTCTGGTACTGGGGCTTTATATCCGTCCCATTGTAATATGGGGCGAGCAAAGTCGGTATCGCGACCGCGTAGTCTATCAAGATCAGACCGCGTATCAACGCATTGTCATAACAGAATGGAAAGGCTATTACTGGCTGCACTTAAATGGCAACGTGCAATTCAGCACCTATGACGAAGAACGCTATCACGAATCACTGGTACATCCGGCCATGAAACTATCCGGATCGCGTAACAACGTACTCATCTTAGGCGGGGGGGATGGACTCGCTGTACGCGAAGTCGTAAAATATGCAGATGTACAGGCGATCACGCTGGTAGATTTAGACAAAGCGATAATCGATCTGGCGCGCGCGCACCCGGTCTTTGTAGAAGCGAATACACGGGCACTGGACGACCCGCGTGTCAGTGTGGTAATCGGCGATGCGGGCGCGTTTTTGGCGCATTCAGAAGCACTATTCAACATCATCATCATCGACTTGCCCGACCCCAAAGGACCAGACCTCGCCAGATTGTATTCGCGGGAATTTTATCGCCTGTGTGCGCGTCACTTAACACCCGATGGCGTACTGGTAACCCAGGCGTCGAGTCCTCTCAACGCGCATCTTGCATTTCTGTGCATTGAGCGCACAATGACAGACGCCGGTTTTTCCACCATACCCTATCACACCTATATACCAACAATGGGAGATTGGGGATGGGTATTGGGAATGAAAGCCGAAAAGATACGCAAAGAGGGCCTCCTTCGCCGAACGCAACAACTCACATTTGAGGATATTGAAACGCAATTTTTGAATGCAGAAGCAATGCGGGGAATGTTGCACTTCTGGAAGGGCATGTTTGATGGGCAACATGCGATTGAGGTCAGCACAGAGATGGAACCGACAGTAGATCGATACTATCGAAAATCAGAATGGGGATTTGAATAGAGATATTAATCTACAGGCAAAATATTGCTAAATTGATATTCCTCGACGAACTCACCCACCGCGGCTTCAAAAGCATCTTCAGCCCATTGCTCGATAGACAGGGTGTGTTCCTCCGGCTCGTCGAGATAATTCCAGATGATAAACTCCTGTCCCTCGTCTCCGCCATCTTTGTAAAAAGATCCAACGGCTGACGATATGCCATAGAACATAACCCCCTGGCATCGAACTTCATCTGGCGGATCCTCATTGTCGTGGTCGCGCATATGCCCACGGATATCGCCCTCAATATCAGAAAGGGGGATTTTGCGCGTCAGGACCCAGGTGATACTATCGTCTTCTGCCCGCTCGAGAAATGCCACATCATCGCCACAGGTGAGTTCCCATTCATCCACGCGATCACCTTCGTAATCGTAATAATGCTGCGCTGTAACCTGCCATGTTTTGAGATCGTAATCGAGGACATAACCCAGCTTGAGATCGGACAGTGTAACACTGAGGGGATCGAGAACTTCGGGTTCTTGTTTCTTTTTCTTAAAAGGATTCCAATTCATTTGATCTCCAGACACCCCATGAATCTTCTGCGACAGATAGAACGGGTGCGCCAGCGTCTCACTCGCAGGCACACCCAGACAGAATCAGTCTTTCGAAGTCATCCCCATCTTTGCTTTGAGTTCAGCAAGGCGTTGATCTGTGCCCCCTGACGAGGTACTCAGTGCCGCGTCAATCTCCTCATCAACGCTCTTGGATTCACCGGCTATCTCACCATAAGCCTGCGAGAGCGATTCATCTTCTTCAACCCGTTCTTTCATACGCTCGAGCATGGCAATTGTACCGGACGAATCGACTTTGGCGAGTTGCTTGTTGATTTTCTTCGTCGCAGCGGCTGTTTTTGCACGCGCACGCAGTGAAATGAGTTCATTTTCGTGCGTTGCAATGGTAGATTTGAGCTTCTCCACCTGACTTTGTAGCTTAGCGGCCATATCTTCCTGCATCTCGGCATCTTGCTCAAACTGAGAAATACGATTATCGGCCTCTGATTTGCGGCTAAGAGCCTCGGTTGCCAACCGGTCAGCCTCTCCAGCATCCAGATCACCACTCTGGGCTTTTTGGAGCAAAACCATGGCCTTTCGCTCCCAGTCAGCAGACGCCTTCTTATTGTCTTCAGCTTGCTTTCGCAATCGAATGGCCTGCCCTTTGACCTCAGCCAGGCTGGTCATCGCGCCATTGAGGTCATTTTTCAGATCGCGAATACCCTGTTCGGTCATTTTTATCGGATCTTCAAATTTGTCAATAGCCGAATGGACTTCGGCCTTGCCCACACTGAAGAGACGTTGAAAGATGCTCATGAGATACTCCTTTTTTGGAAATGGTCAGTTTTTGTACGGGTGGGTTTCGAGCGATGTACAACTGCGCCAGCAGTTCAACCCACCCCCTACTGATGGCTATATTCGAGTAATTCTGCGGCATTATCGGCCAAGGCGAGTTCGAGCGCAGTAATCGAGCCTTCAAGCTCAGATCGGTCGAGTGTATCCAGGCGCAGGGTATCGCGAAAAAGAACCGTGCCGGTTTCATCGTCCAGGGCAAACGCCCCGTGAACAAGTGTGCGATTCATTTCGAGCAACCTTTTGTACAGATCCCCAGGGGCATTGGGAATGGGCATAATAGCCTGCTCAATAATGAGGATGGGATCTTCGCAATCGACAATGAGGTGATTGACCCCGCGATCTTCGTCGCTCACCACCACGAGTTCTTCAGCGGTATCTTCCTCGTCAACCGCGAGATTGAGGTCTTGAAGATAAGATTTGACTGTATTGAAATATTCTGACATTTTAAACTCCTGAAAGCGGTTAGCGGGAGGTGTAACGCGACCCTCCGTCCTGCCTATGAGATACGCAAGCGAAATATTGGTTTCAAAAATTAACGTTCAAATTGACTTCAAGTCAAGTAGAGATCGCATATACGCACTCTGATCAACCACTCTGGAGATTTTATGGAACCCAGGTACCCGATATGGAACATACGCCATAGAGGCGACTATCATTCTATTGCCGATGTCATTCTCGCAAACCGTTCATTAAAAATAGAAGATTTGGCCGATTCTCCCGATATTTTGAATGACCCCTATTTAATGAAAGACATGCGCCGCATTGTCGAACGCATATCAGAAGCTATTCGCAATAAAGAGCGCATTGTGGTTTTTGGCGATTACGATGTAGATGGCGTCACGAGCACCGCTGTCTTGCTGGATTTTTTTGATCTGGTAGGTGCCAATGCCACATTTTTGTTGCCCGACCGGTTCCGAGATGGGTATGGCATGAAACCACCGGGTGTAGAGAAAGCATCCGCAAAAGGAGCGCAACTCATTGTAACTGCCGACAATGGCATTTCAGCTTTTGAGGCTATTGACACTGCCAATAACGCCGGCATAGATGTGGTAGTCATTGACCATCACCATCCACAGGACAAATTGCCAGACGCTCTGGCACTGGTAAATCCCAATCGCGCAGACTGCGAATATCCCTTCAAGGGACTGGCTGCCGTAGGAGTGGCATTTAAGGTAGTACAGGCTCTGGCATCGGAGTTCTTGTCCGATTCAGAACGCCGCCGATATTTGAACTCGCTTTTAGATCTCGTCGCATTGGGTACTGTGGCTGATATGGCCCCCATGGTTGCAGAAAATCGTCTGCTTACGCGAAGGGGGATGCAAGTCCTCAACACCACCGAGCGCCCGGGCTTGCAGGCACTCAAAGCCGTCGCGGGCACGACCAACCGCTCCATTGACACAATCTCTATTGGATTCTTCCTGGGACCGCGCATCAACAGCGCCGGGCGCCTATCATCGGCCGATCTGGCACTCGATTTGTTGCGCTGCCAAAACCGGGGACAGGCGAAAAAACTCGCCGAAGAATTAAACGGTCTAAACGGCGAACGACAGGCTCTCCAAAACGACGGCATAGCCGAAGCAGAACGCATGGTAGAAGATAACTGGTTGGATCAATATCGCATTCTGGTGGTACGCGGTGAAGACTGGCATCTGGGTGTGGTCGGGCTGATTGCCGGACGATTGGTCGAAAAATTTTCGCGCCCCGCACTGGTGTGTACCAACTTTCGAAAAAATGGCATCTACACGGGTTCTGCGCGCACAGCCGGTGGATACAATATCGTCGAGGCGATTTTCCGCGTCTCAGATCTGCTCACCGAATTTGGCGGACACGCAGATGCCGCCGGATTTTCAGTCCCCGCTGAAAATTATTTCGAATTTCAAGACCGGTTGATCGCAGATGCCCAAACGCGGCTATCAGAGGAAGCACTGACGCCCCAACTGGAAGTCGATGTCGCGCTCAAACCATCCGATATTTCGCTGACAACCGTTGACACCCTGGACAAATTGGCACCTTTTGGCGCAAAAAACGAGTTGCCGCGTTTTGTAGCCCACAATTGCCGAATTGCAGATGCGCGCGCCATAGGCCGCGGGGCGCATTTGAAACTCAGAGTGGATACAGGTGGTGATCTGTGCGACGCAATCTGGTTTCGCCAGGGCGAGCGGGTTTACGAATTGTCAGTGGGCGACAGCGTCGATCTCGCCTTTGCACTACAGGCCAATACCTGGCAGGGCAGAACTAATGTGCAAATGTTGGTAGAGGACATGCGCTTGTCGAACCTTAGCGATTAGCCAATTTTCCGGAGGTATTTAATGGGCATTGCTGAAAAATTAAACGTGGGCATTGTGGGGGCTGCGGGGCGTGGGGGCAGTTTTCGAGTCGCTTTCGAAGCGCATGAAACGGCGCGCATTCACGCGGTATGCGATGTGCGCGAAGAGGAACTCGACGCTGCTGCTGAACGATTGGGAGCCTCTGAAAAATACGCGGATTACGAAACCATGCTCGCGCGCTCTGAACTCGACGCAGTCGTCATCGGCACGCCCATGCATTTTCACGCTCAGCAAGCAATTGAGGCACTGCATCGCAACATCCACGTCTTGAGCGAAGTCACAGCCGGGGTCTCTGTGGAGGAATGCCGCGCCCTGGTACACGCCGCCACATCGTCAAAAGCACTCTATATGATGGCAGAAAATTACACCTACACCCGCCCCAATGTACTGGTAAAAGAGCTCGTGCGGCGGGGTTTGTTCGGCGATGTATATTACGGAGAAGGAGAATATCTCCACGAACTGAAAGCCCTGAATGAAATCACAAAATGGCGGCGCAAGTGGCAAACGGGCATTGATGGTATAACCTATTGCACGCACAGCCTGGGACCTCTCTTGCAGTGGATGCCGGGGGACCGCGTAGTGCGCGTGTGTTGTGCGGGCAGCGGACACCATTACACAGACCCTCGGGGAGACCAGTATGAAAATCAAGATTCGTGCGTCATGTTGTGCCAGATGGCGAGCGGCGGGCTGGTAAAAATCCGGGTAGATATGCTATCGAAACGCCCCCACGCAACCGGCAATTTTCAACTACAAGGAACAAAAGGGTGTTATGAATCGGCGAGAGAGCGCGGCGGTGTCAATCGCATATGGCTTGAAGATATCTGTGGCGAAAAAAATGAATGGATAGATCTGACAGATCTGGAAGAAGACTATCTACCCGACATGTGGCGCAACCCCTCTGAAGCGGCATTAAAAGCCGGACACGGCGGGGGCGACTATTTCGAAATCATGGATTTTATTCAAAGCATCAACGGCGAAATCGCCTGTCCAATTGGCATTCACGAAGCCATGGACATGACCTTGCCAGGTTTAATCAGTCAACAATCAATTGTACAAGACGGAGCGTGGCTACACGTGCCCGACTCGCGCTCGTGGATAGAGGAGTAAAATATGGGAATGCTGGATGCTATTGATCTAAAACAAAAAACAAAAAAATCTGACTACAACGCCCGAATGGAAAAACTGGAAATAAAAATGGGCCAACTCGAGCGAAAGGCACTGGAAAACAAAGTGCCCATCACGATTGTATTCGAAGGCTGGGGCGCTTCTGGCAAAGGGCGGCTGATCAACGAGTTGTTGCAAGTACTCGATCCCCGCGGCGTCAAGGTATATTCGACCCAGGTTCCCAATGAAGAAGAGATTTACCGACCATTTATGTGGCGGTTCTGGACCAAAATACCCGAACGCGGACGCCTGGTCATTTACAGCAGGAGTTGGTACAGTCGGTTCATTGTAGAGAAAATGGATCCGATGATGGACAAGCTACCGGTTGATAAGGCGTATCAAGAAGTGAATAATTTCGAGCGACAACTTGTAGATGACGGCCATGTAATCATCAAGTTCTTCCTGCACATCTCGCGCAAAGAACAAAAAAAGCGTTTTAAGCAACTCGAGAAAAATCCCCTGACGTCCTGGCGCGTGACAGATTACGACTGGAAAAAAAATAAACAATACGAATGGTATGGAGAAGTCATCGAAGAAATGATCTCACGTACGGATAGCAAATACGCGCCCTGGCATATTGTGCCGGCTGAAAACTGGCGTTTTGCAACGGTTTCAGTATTTGAAAAAGTGATTGAAGTCCTCGAAAAAAAACTGGCATCTCTGAACAAAAAGACGCGGACCAAAGCGGTTTCCCTATCCTCAATCCCGCATTCTATGCTCGAAACATCTGATTTGTCCAGAGAACTCACGCGCAAAGAATACGATCGCCTGCGCCGCATTTATCAAAAAAAGATATGGGAAATCGAGCACGAAGTGTATTTGCAAAGGCAGTCAGTCGTCATTGTGTACGAAGGCTGGGATGCTGCGGGAAAGGGAGGCAATATCAAACGTCTCGTGCGCCGCATGGACCCGCGGGGATACGACGTGTTCCCCATCGCCGCGCCAAATGATATTGAACTGGCACATCACTATTTGTGGCGGTTCTGGATCAAAATGCCCAAAGCCGGTCATTTTGCCATCTTTGACCGATCGTGGTACGGGCGCGTTCTGGTTGAGCGCGTAGAGGGATTTGCGACAATACCGGAATGGCAACGCGCGTACCGCGAAATCAACGAAATGGAAGAACAGATGGCAAATTACGGCACCTTATTATTCAAATTCTGGATCGATATCGACAAAGACGAACAATTGAAGCGCTTTCAAGACCGCGAAAAAGTACCGTCCAAACAGTGGAAAATTACGGATGAAGACTGGCGCAATCGAGAGAAATGGGATCAGTATCGCGACGCAGTGGATGACATGTTGTATCGCACAAATACAGATTACGCACCGTGGACCATTGTCGAGTCCAATTGCAAGCTATATGCGCGCATTAAAACGCTGAAAACCGTGGTCAACACCCTGGAAAAACACTTGATCAAACATTGAAGGTGAGACGCGAAGTGAGTAAAGTAGCCATTGAACTGCGGGATATTCACAAGGTTTTTGTGACCGACAGCAACCGGGTAGAAGCACTCGCACAAATTTCTCTGCAAATAGCGCAGGGGGAATTTGTCAGTATGATCGGACCCTCGGGATGTGGCAAAACGAGCTTAATGCGGATTGTCGGCGACCTGGAAACACCGACAAAGGGCACGGTTCGCGTACTGGGGAAAATACCCGAAGTCGCACGGCGCGAACGGTTGGTGGGCTTTGTATTTCAACATCCCTCGCTTCTCGCCTGGCGCACGGTAGAAGAAAATGTGCGCCTACCCGCAGAGGTCTTTGGAGACACAGAGGTTTTAAGCCGGGTCTCTGAAATGATCGACATTGTCGGACTGGCAGGATTTGAGCAGGCGTATCCGCGCGAACTATCGGGCGGCATGCAATCGCGGGTCGCCATAGCCAGAGTCTTGACCTTCCGCCCATCCGTTTTGCTTATGGACGAGCCTTTTGGAGCACTGGACGAAATGACGCGAGAAAAAATGCAAATTGAACTCTTGCGAATATGGCAGGCGACCGGTGCTGCTGTCTTATTTATCACCCACAGCATCTCCGAAGCATTGCTCCTGTCCGACCGCGTTGTGGTCATGTCTGCCAGACCCGGCAAAATCGCGGAAGACCTGAGCGTTCATTTTCCCCATCCCCGGGAAAACACCTTGCGCGCCGACCCCCAATTTGTGGCCATGGAAGCCCATCTGCGTGAGCAACTGGAAGGATAACCCCCCTCCTCTCCTCAGCCCTTCTTCACTTCACACTTCCCACTTCCGACATATCCGCCCCCCAGGGCTGTATAAGCTCGAGTTTCTTATCCAGAGCGTGTATCAAATCGGGCAGATCATAAGATGCGAGAACGCCCCGAGGGATATTGGCAGCAGGCCAACTGACCAGGGGCGCTTGTGTCCAAGCGTGATAGGACAGCGGATAGTTTTTCAGGGTAACAGTCGCCACTGCAGAATGCAAAAATCCGGCAAACAGCGCGTGAATTGCACCCTGCCCACGACCGTAAAGATGGATTTTTTCCGCACCCTCATAAACCAGCAGATCAAGTGTGGATAACACATCGTGAATCCGCCGTCCGAGAAAGCTCTGACCGAGCATCAGGCCATAACCATTGCACATATAGTCATTGCCATAAGGGTGAAAAAAGTCGCGTTCATCATCGGCAAGCGATTCTCCCAGACCGCGTACATCGAGAGCATAAAGCGGATGTTGTTCTTTCAGTCTTTTTGCAAAAGGATCTTCTATCAAATCTTCTTCCGCAGAAACATGTGGCAAATAGAGATAAACCTCGCGCTCGACATCGAGCGTATGCGAATAAGACGGATTGGACAGGCGCTTCCGCATAATAGCGCGAATATTGCCCTCGGTTTCAATCGCATACCGCGCCAGGCGAACGCCATCTTCCGTCGTACTGCGCAACCAGCGGTGATGGGGCAGGTCGCGGTCATCAGACAAATTGAGCGTGCTCTGCACACAACGGATGAGTTCATCCTTACCCAACGCTTTGCGTTTTGATGCAAGAACAACTGCTTTTTGGGCAATCAAATCGTAAATGGGCGTAGCGCCTTCGGGCACAACCTCGCCTTTTGGGGTAACATTCAAGACATCGCGCAAGTCTTCGGTCTCTTCCAAACGGGTAACCTGCTGAATGCCGGCTTGTGTTGCAAAAAATTGCACCATAGCTTCCTGGTTATCGCGGAAAAAACCGTGGTCTTCTGACCCGATAAAAATATCAGTCGCATTGGCTGGCGCGCCAATGATATCGTAGAAACGACGAATTTCAGAATAGGCTTGTTTGAGACCGCGTCGGTCAAAAAAGCAATAGGCTTGACCGAGCAAGATGACGGGAGCAGGTGCTCGGGCAATAAAAAAATCGGCCATATCCAGACCCGCGCCAATCACACCCGGCGGATACTGTTCCGAATCGGCGGGCAACTCATTTTCGAGATTGGCGGCAAACGTGGTGACAAAGCAACTGGGGGCAGCCATAGTAAAACGCGCTTCCACCGGCCAGATCCAACTGGTCATAGTACCGCCACCCGAATTGCCCGTAAGCCCGATGTGTGCGGGATCGACTTCGGGACGGGTAAGCAAATAGTCGAGCGCGCGAATACCATCCCAGGCGCGCCACGCGCCAAACCATTCGCCCACGAGTTCGAGTTGTTTGCCCATCATATTGTGGGCATGTGTTGACGACCGCACGCTTTCGCGGCTGTGCAGGGCATAGTATTGATCGCGCTCGCCCTGATTGAAGGGATCGTAGATCAAGACGACAAAGCCATTGCGCGCCAGACGCTGACAAAAAGCCTGATAAAGCGGTGCATTCTTGCCATCGGCAGCATGACCGCAAGAGCCAATAATACCAGGTGCTGGCCCATCGAGTTTGTCCGGCACGTAAAGATGGGCCGTAACCAAACAACCCGGACGACTCTCAAAAAGAACTTTTTCAATGCGGTAATGGCTGCGTTCAATTGTACCGACAACGCGCGCATTAAGCGGTGTTTTACTCGGCCAGGGGCGATAGGCTTTGTCAATCGCCTCGCGCACCTCATCGCGATATGCGAAAGCTTCTTTTTTTGTTCGGATAGACGACAGACGTTTTGCGCGGTCGGCATTTACTGCTCGTACGCGCGCGACATAATCATCCAGTACCATGTGTCCATAACCATTTCGCGGCATAAGAATAGCTCCGGATTTGAAGGATAAGACGTGACGTGAGAGTACCTGTACAATACATATATCCTCCGCGTGGGGTCAACGGTTTTCTGGCCTACATGGCTAAAAAATTCGCGTGGCTCACCTCATATGTTCCAAGCCGTTTTTGTTGCCATTACACTATTTTTTACATAAATTATGAAATCTATATTTCAATTTTGAGACCGAAACCCATGTCGGCAATTGCTGAGAACTTAAAGCGCGTTCAAGACCGCATTGACAGCGCTACCAGGCGGTCCGGGCGGTCAGCAGATGCGGTTAAATTGATTGTTGTAACAAAGACCTGGCCCGCCGATGTCGTGCAACAGGTCGTAGATGCAGGGACGCGGGTTTTAGGTGAAAGTCGCGTGCAAGAAGCACAGCACAAGGTCCCAGAGGTGGCTGGCACAGTATCCTGGCATTTGGTTGGACACTTACAGCGCAACAAAGTCAAAATAGCCTTGCCTTTATTCGACCTGATTCACTCGGTTGACACATTGCGCCTGGCAAAAGAGATCAGCCGGTGGGCTGTGCGGAGAAATACCCCAGCTCGCGTATTGGTACAGGTAAATACATCGGGCGAAGCATCGAAGTTCGGTATATCCCCCAACGCGGCATTAGATCTGGTCGAGCAGGTCGATGACTTGCAGGGCGTTTCGGTGGCGGGGCTGATGACAATTGGCGCATTTGCGCCAGACCCGGAAACAGCGCGACCAAATTTTGTCTTATTGCGACAAATCAGGGACCACATCGCAATTCACAAGCCCCATGTATCTGCCCTGTCTATGGGGATGACCGGCGACTTTGAAGTTGCAATTGAAGAAGGCGCAACAATGGTGCGCGTGGGCACGGCGATTTTTGGTCAGCGGACGGTATAAACTATGGTTGATGTGGTTGCTCAGGCGATTATTTTAATACAACAAGCCATTGACTGGATGCTTGTTGCATTGGTAATCGGCATGGTGGCGTTGTTGCTATTACGCGCTATTTTGGTTCGTATGAGTTCTTTTGGCTGGTCTCAATATTATGTTCGGCGCATAACCGACCCGCTCGTGTGGCCCATTGCGCAACACATGCCAGGAAATGCCGGTGCGGCACCGTTAATTCTGATAATTGCGACATTGATCGGGGCATTTTTTTTTAAGTGGTTGACCAACGATGTGCTGCGTTCACTCATAGGATTGTTACACGGTATTTCTTCCGGTGAAATCCTGCATATCATCGGATGGTTGCTCTATGGAACTGTTGCGGTCTTGCTCGTTTTAATTATCGCGCGTATCGTATTTTCGTGGTTGCCCTTTGTGCGCGGAGGCAGATTTATGTGGACCCTTTACAGCTTGACTGAGCCTATTATGGGCCCTTTCCGACAGATCGTTCCTCCACTGGGCATGTTCGATTTGTCACCCATTTTGTTAATTTTGCTTCTGCAGGTTGTTCAAAGTGCCATTCAAAGTGTATTTGAGTTATAACCGATAGCCCTTAGGGGAGGGGAATGTGAACATCACACCACTGGATATTCGCAAGCAGATTTTTAAGAAGTCTTTTCGCGGTTATGATCAAGAGGAAGTACAGGCATTTCTCGACATGCTGGCTACAGAAGTCGAAAAACTCGGTGCCGAAAATCTCGAACTAAAAGAACACCTCCATGCGTTGCAATCAGAAGTGCATCACTATCGGTCAATAGAGCAAACCCTCCAGGAGATGCTCAGGACTGCCCAACAAACGGCTGAGGAAGTCAAGGAAAATGGGCACAAGGAAGCGCGGCTGATTGTGAAAGAAGCCGAGATCCGCAGCAATCGGGCCATTGAAAAAGCGCGCACGCAGGTACATGATATACGCACAGAGACTGTGGAGTTACAAAATCAACGCGATATGTTCTTGTCCCAATTTAAGGCGCTGGTACAGGTTCAGACCGATTTTTTAGACCAGTTGAAAGTGACCACCTTTGATGTGGTACAAGAAGATATCCCGAAAATAGAAGATGACGCCACAGGTCAGGACGACGAAGATGCCTGAACAGATTGTTCGACTGGGTGTTATGGGCGGATCGGGTGTTTATCACATGGAAGGTGTGGAAATCGTAGCCGAACATCGCCTTGTCACACCTTTTGGCGCACCCTCAGATGCAGTTGTCGAAACGCGTATAGATGACCAATCGGTATATTTTTTGCCCCGTCATGGACGCGGGCATGTCCTGCTGCCTTCTGAAGTGCCCTATCGCGCCAATGTATATGCCCTGAAACAGATGGGCGTGACGCATCTGCTGGCGATAAGTGCCGTGGGAATTATGCAGGAAACCATAAAACCGGGTGATATGGTAGTACCCGATCAGATTTTTGATCGCACCCGCGGCATTCGCGCGAACACATTTTTTGGTGAGGGCATTGCCGGTCATGTGGCTTTTGCCGATCCTTTTTGCAGTGAATTACGCGACTTACTGCTGACCGCTGTAAAAAAATCCGGAGTGACCACCCACGATGGCGGAACGTATATTTGTATGGAGGGACCGCAGTTCTCCACGCGAGCAGAGTCCCATTTTTATCGCCGAGAAGTCAATGCGACCGTAATCGGAATGACGGCTTTGCCGGAAGCCAAGCTCGCGCGCGAGGCCGAAATGTGTTATGCGATGCTGGCTACGGGCACCGATTACGATTGCTGGCATGAAGCCGAAGAAGATGTATCGGTAGAAGCCGTGGTCGCTGTGTTAAAAGCCAATGCCGAACACGCAAACCAAATTGTATGCACATTGGCTGCACAGTTGCCCAGAACATCGGATTGCGATTGTCTCAATGCCGCACAATTTGCGATTATTACATCGCCAGATGCGATTTCCAGCGCGACAAAAGAACGCCTCAGTCTTTTATACGGTAAGTACTGGTCTTGAGAAAGATGCGAGCTACTAATAACATTTATGATCGACGATAGCTGGTACATACGTCCCAAAGGGTTGCGAGAACGTCATGCCGCGGGCGGTGTTGTGGTGCGTTGGGATGGCAACCAGGTATTGCTGGCTCTGGCCCGCGAGAGAGGGCATGCCGACTATGTGTTGCCCAAAGGACACATTGAAGCGGGCGAAAAAATCGAATGTGCTGCCCGACGAGAGATCGAAGAAGAAGTGGGGATATCAAAACTGCAATTCGTAGAAAAACTCGGCATAAAAGAAAGGCTTGATTTCCACAAGAAAGAGTGGAAAATAACTCATTATTTTTTGTATTTGACCGAGCAGATTGATGCCGTGCCAACCGATACAACACATCACGAAAGCATGTCGTGGGTACCGCTTGATCCACTCCCTGTATTTTTTTGGCCGGAGCAACGCGCACTAATCAAAGAAAATGCGTGTCAAATTTGGGAAGCCGTGGATAGAAAGGAATAAAATGACAAACGAAGACCTGGAGTATTTCAAAAATCTTTTAGAGACCAAGCGCACCTCTATCGTTAAAGACCTGGGCACATTGCAGAGCCATTCCATGCAGATCACCTCGGCAGAATCGTCGGGAGACCTGACGTATTCAGATCACATGCCCGATTTGGGCAATGCGACCATGGAACGCGAAAAGGCTTTTCTATTTGCAGCACGCGACGGTGCTTATCTGGACCAAATTGAAGCCGCTTTAACGCGCATCAAAAATCGCGAATTTGGCAGGTGTCGAGCGTGTGACATTCCCATCCCTAGAGAAAGACTGGAAGCAGTACCGACCACGGAAGTTTGCGTCCCGTGTAAAGAAAAACAAAACAAATCAGCATGAGGTTTACTTGTGAGATTTTTATGGATTACAGGCGTGGCATTGGTGCTGGATCAACTCACCAAATGGTGGGTGTTGCAAACCATGGCTCTGGGCGAATCTGTACCGGTATTGGGATCTTTTTTTAAATTAACCTATATTCACAACCCGGGTGCAGTATTCGGTATCCGATTGGGCAATCCGTACCTGCACTTGTTACTGGCCTGTGTGGCACTTCTCGTAGTTGGCGGGCTGCTGTGGCGCATCGCGCCCGAAGACCGCCTCGCAGCCATTGGTTTGACTCTGGTACTGGGAGGCGCAATTGGCAATATCATCGACCGCGTGCGATTTGGCGTCGTAATTGATTTTCTCGATTTTGGTATCGGAACTACGCGGTGGTGGGTTTTCAACCTCGCGGATACCTGCGTCAGCGTGGGAACCGCCCTCTTAATTTTTACTTTTGGCATCACATCGAAACACCGCAAGACGGTGTACAACCGTGATTCATCTAAAAATTCTGCCCCAACATAAAGGCCAGCGTCTGGACCGCTATTTGGCCGATCAACGCCCAGAATTTTCGCGTTCACGCCTTCAAAAGCTAATTGTCGAGGGTGCTGTATGCATCAATGGAAAGACGACGCGGTCGAGCTATCGACTGGTCGCTGGCGATAGCATCACAATAGATATACCCCCTCCAATAGAGAGCACAATTAATCCAGAGGATCTACCTCTGGATATTTTTTTTGAAGACGATCATGTGCTGGTACTCGACAAACCTGCGGGTATGATAGTACACCCGGCAGGGAGCGTAACATCGGGAACACTCGTCAATGCCCTCCTGTCACATTGCACGCATTTATCGGGTATCAATGGGGTTTTGCGACCGGGTATTGTGCATCGGCTGGACAAAGACACATCGGGGCTGATGGTCGTCGCCAAAAGTGATGAAGGGCACCGCGGATTGGCTGCCCAGTTGGAAACTCGAGCAATGGAGCGGCGTTATCTCGCGTTGATATGGGGGGGCTTTGAAGCAGATGAGGGGCGCATAGAAGCACCAATTGGAAGACATCCAAAAGATCGAAAGCGAATGGCTGTTTCTCAGAATGGCAGATATGCAACAACGCGCTGGAAAATAAGAACGCGTTACGATTTTCTCTCTTTGCTATCACTCGCGCTGGAGACGGGTCGCACCCACCAGATCAGAGTGCATCTGGCACACCTCAATCGCCCTGTATTTGGCGATCCGCTATACGGTGGCCGCGAGGAACGGCTATCTGGGATTGCCCCCCTGTTTCGCAGGAGAGCAACCCGGCTACTCGCACAGACTAATCGACAGATGCTCCACGCGACGCATTTGAAATTTGTGCATCCCGTAACAAAAGAAGAAATGATGTTTGAAGCACGCCCCCCAGGGGATATGCAGAAAATTCTTACCGACGCTTATTCCTCATCATCTTCTTCTGGCATAAGCACAAATTCGGGATAGGCGTCAATTCCCAATTCCCCAACATCCTGACCCAATTGCTCAACCTGGCGCGACACGCGCACACTCAACGTCATCGCAAGCACGCGCCACAACACCCACGAGGTCACAAACACGAATGCGCCAATTGCTGCGATGCCGATCAATTGTACGCCTAAATTGCCACCGCCAGCAATGCAGACTGCGATGGTGCCCCAGATACCGGCAAACAGGTGAGCCGGTATTGCTCCCACCACATCATCCAGCTTGATTTTTTCCAGAAGCTTGATCCCGGCAGTACACACAACTGCGCCAATAGCACCGATAATGACCGACCAGTAGTGATCGACAATATCGGGTCCCGCGGTAATCGACACCAGACCGGCGATTGCGCCATTTAGACCGGCGAACAGATCTATGCGCCCCAGGATGGGTCGAGAAACTAAAAGAGCTGCCATAACACCGGCTGCGGCCGCCAGATTGGTATTGACCAGCACATGACTCATCGCGACCGCGTCAAGCGCGCTTCCCAATGCCAGTTGCGATCCGCCATTGAAACCAAACCATCCGAACCACAGAATAAAGACACCCAGCGTCACCACAAGAATATTGGATGGTGGCGTGGATTTAACCGTACCATCGCTGCGGAATTTGCCTAACCTCGGTCCAACGACTATCGCACCGGCAAGAGCCGCCCAACCGCCGGTGCTATGCACGATGGTCGAACCAGCAAAATCCTTGAAACCCATCGCACTCAGCCATCCCTCGCCCCAGGTCCACGCACCGACGATGGGATAGATAATCCCTGTCATCACCAGAATAAAAAGTAAAAAGGACCACAGCTTGACCCGTTCGGCCAGGGCCCCAGAGACAATAGAAGCAGTGGTCGCAACAAAGACCATCTGGAAAAACCAGTTGGACATGGTGGAATAGCCGTTCTTAACCACAGCCGCCTTCGCGGCCTCCTGTCCCCCCAGCAAAGCAATCTCATCACCAGATGGTCCATATAAGAATTTGAATGAACCGATCACACTCCCCACATCGACGTACATGAGATTATAGCCGATGAAATAGTAGGCAAGCCCGGCAATGGAATAGAGTCCGATATTCTTCAGGCAGATCATGGAGGCATTCTTGGTGCGCACAGACCCGGACTCGAGCATGGTAAATCCCGCGCACATCCACATCACCAGCGCGCCCCAAATGAGGAATGAAAAAGTGTTGAAGACGAACAGCGTTTCCTCGTCAACCGCTGCATGCGCGGCGGTTGTGGCACACGCAAGGAACCCGAGCACCGCGAGTACTTTTCCCACCCGGTTGGTGAACCGGTGATGAATAAGGGTTTTTAAAAACGTCCGCATGGATATTCCCTCCCATAATGATGGAACAGTGCCGCCACTCCCTTCTATCTCTCTACCTCTTCAGTCGTCACCGCGGGCGGCACCAAAGGCAATTCAACTATCATCTCTGTAAATTCACCAGGTTCGGATACAACCCGGATATTTCCCCCGTGTTCGCGCACAATATCGTTGGAAAGGGCAAGGCCAAGCCCCGTGCCCTTGTCTGTCGGCTTGGTGGTAAAGAAAGGATTAAAAATTTTATCGACAACCTCGGGCGGAATCCCATTCCCATTATCTTTTATGCTTATCTCTATCCGATCATCCATGCGCCTGGTACTCAGCGACAGAGTCGGAAAAAAGGTCTCACCATTATCTGCTTCGATCGCACGACGTTTCTCGTCGGTAGCATAACAGGCATTGCCTACCATGTTGAGAAAGACGCGCCCCAAATCCTGCGGAACAACTTCGATTTGCCCCGCATCTGGATCGAAATCCGTCTCAATAGTCAAGTTGAAATCCGCGTCAGTCGCCCGTGCGCTGTGGTAGGCAAGGCGAGCGTGTTCATCGAGCAGATTATTGATTTCAATGGCCTGTCTCTCACCAGAGCCGCGCCCCATCATGAGCATATCGTGAACAATGCGGTCGGCGCGGGTGCCGTGTTGGAGGATGCGCCCCATATTGTCGGTGAGGTCCTGGCATATCTCATCGACCAATTCGCGCTGCTCCTCGCTCAGTGCTTCGGGATTTTCGTCCAGTACCTCCACCAATTCCTCCATTAGCTCTTCCGACGATTCTGAAAAGTTCTTCACAAAATTCAGCGGATTCTTAATCTCGTGCGCCACACCTGCCGTGAGTTCGCCGAGCGCGGCCAATTTCTCGCGCATGACAATCTGATCCTGCGCCACCTGCAAATCCTCCAGCACTTTTTCGAGCTCTGCATTCTTAGATTGCAACTCTTCAGCCAGTTTTTCCACCAGATTCAGGCGCTGCACCTCCAGAGCATGGCGGCGAAAGACTTCAAGGGCTGCAGCCATGTCTGCCACCTCGTCGTTTCCACCGATATCGACCTTGCCCTCCAGATCGCCGTCAGCCATGCGGCGCATCCGCTCAGATAGTCGCTCGAGACGGGGCAATAGCATTCGTCCCACGAATACATAGGCAATCAACAATGCGCCAGTAATGCTGATCACATTCAAAACCAACAGAAGACTGCGCCCGGTGCCGATGGCCAGTGTGGAAGCGTGGGTAGCTTCCTTCGCACTTATGCGGGCAGCATTTACCAGCCCTTCGGCTTCGGCGACCAGATTAAGGGCAAGAGCCTGATTGCGTGCGAGCAGGTCCCGCTGATGTGCGACCTGCTCGAGTTCTCGTGTACGCAGGTCAAAGCCCCCTTGCTCTTCCAGTCCCAACTGGTACAGGCGGGCACATATCGGAGCGATCTGACTACGCGCGCTGGCCGTTCCGAGTGCCGACAAACTCCATTCAATCCTGTCTTTAGCAGCCTCAAATCGCTCCCGCAATGGCTCAATCAAGGGCGCATCTGAAAGATTGAAAGCACTCGATAGAAGCTGGATTGCTGTGGTGGCGTCTGCTTGTAATGCAGCCAGATGGCGATAGTGGTCGAACTCTTTTCTCGACAAATGCTGCGCAGGCGACGCGGGTGCTTCGCCGAGATTGCGATACCCCGTCATAGCGTAGAATAACTGATCGTCAATAAGCGGAACCATGACACCAACCAGATCATTGCGCAATTCGGCAAGTTCTCCACGCAGGGCTTCACTCCGTTCTTGTAGCACAAAAAGCTCGGCCATGGAGCATTCAATTTCTTCGATATTTGAGATCAGAGTACCACCCTGGGCGCGAATGCGACTAAAGCGTTCCTCTTCTTCACCTCGCTGCGTCAGAGCCGCCAACTGCGCTTCAAAAGTGTTTCGCTCTGTGGCGATCTCGGCAATAACCTGATCAAATGTCTCTGGCGTTGCAGCAGCGATGAGACGCGGTGCTGCGGCTACAATGGCACCGCTTTGTTGAGCGACTCCAAATGCGGCTGCCATCCCGGGCACACTGCCTTCATTCACGCGACTTTGCGCGTCACCCACGCTGTTGAAGGAAAACCAGGCAACCAGACTCGCCCCCATAGTGAGGACAACAGCACCGCCAATACCCAAATAGAGTTGCGTCGAGATTCGGTAGCGGCCTTCAAGCAAGTGTTTTAGTATGTCAGTCATGGATTTATTGCGTCCCGCAACGAGTCGATAGATCGATAACTGCCATCGCTACCAATCACGGTGAGAAAGACAGCGTCTGAACCCTGATTGTCATTTGCGCCATAGCGAAGTTCAAAGCCGTCCAGATCAATAGTATCTGTACCGCGTAAATTCTTGAGAAACCCAACGCGGTCAACCTCTCTGCCACAGCGTTCGAGAGCGGCGATAGCCAATCGCCCCGCCAAATAGCCTTCGTAGGAGACAAAACCAGGAGTCGCTTCGGGGGCGTGTGCCGTTAGGGCACGGCGATAGGCAAGACCAACGGGGAGCGTGTTATCGGTTGGAAAAGGTACGACCTGAGTAACGAAGACCCCAGCACCACCGCGACCGAGTTCCCTCGCCAACGCATTGCTGCCCACAAAAGAGATGGTCATGAATACGGGATCCAGCCCTATGTGTCGCGCCCAGGCAATCAGCGTTGCCACCGGCCGGTAGGCCCCTATCAAGATGACTGCATCGGGATTTGCACTATGCAGGTTGAGCAGACCTGTCTTCACCGCCGTGGTATTGCGCTGGTACACCCCTATTGCCACCGGGGCCATGCTACGCCGCTCAAGTGCCTGCCGCACGCCGCGATAACCCGCCCGACCAAAAGAGTCATCCTGGTACATAACAGCAATGCGTTTAATACCCAGGTCTGTGGTCAAACGAGCAACCATAGCCTCAGTCTCCTGGTTATAAGACGCCCGCAGGTTAATCACGTTTTGCCACCTGGCCTCACGCAGGAAGGCCGCACCGGTAAAGGGGGCGATGTAGGGGACGTCAGCAGCTGCGGCCACAGGGGTGGCAGAGAGCGATGTAGGCGTACCGACAGCACCGATCAGCGCGAAAACCCCTTCCTGTTCAATCAGACGACGGGTATTGGCGATAGCAGCTTCGGGTTCGTATGCATCGTCGAGAGACAACAACGTGAGTTGCCGACCATGCACACCGCCCCGAGCGTTGGCCTCCTGAAAAGCTGCCTCAATACCAATCCGCATGTCCTTGCCCAATTCTTGAGCGGGGCCACTAAAGGCGGCGGACTGCCCAAAAAGGATGCGCTCGTCAGAAATTCCAGATTCTTCCGCGCGGATTTCTACAATCAGCAAGACGAGTAATAAAACCGCACAAATGTAGCGCGTTCTCCTCATCCATTCCTCCGCTTAATCAGAGTAAGATGATTCTTATTCTGCTCGCGGCGATAGTGTACATCGTCCATCATAACGCGCATCAGATGGATGCCAAGCCCCCCTATCGGCCGATCTTCTATCCCCGCGTCCAGATCCGGTTCGGGAGCGTCACTCAGTGGATTAAAGGCATGTCCATCGTCTATAATCTCAACGGTGAAGACATCCTCATCCGAGGTCAGCGTGACCTCAATCTCGTGGCGTGCATCGTCGTCGTATCCGTAGTTCACAGTATTGACGATCAATTCTTCGAGAACGAGATCAACCTGGTACACGAGATCGGGGGGCCAATCCCCCGCCTCGCCGAGTTCTGCCACGGCATCGTGGAGCCGCTCCAACTCGTTGAGATCCGACGCAATACATAGAGAACGTTTCACCTTCATATTCCTATCTCTCTGCAAAAAAGTGTCATACAAGTCATATCGTCAAACTGGGGCATATCACCCGCAAATGCCTGCACAGCTTGAAAAACCGCCTGATTAATTTCGCGGACATCACACGAACAATGTTCGGACAATACGGCACACAAGCGCTCCATCTCAAACTCCTCATTCTGGGCATTCATCGCTTCCGTAACACCATCTGTGTAGAGCACGAGGGCATCGCCAGGCGACAGAGTGACTGAGTTTTGTTCGTATTCAATATCTGGCATGATACCCAGAGCAATTCCGTTGGTCTGGGGGAGCACAGTCGAGCTGCCATCTGCATGGACGACAATCGGGGGATTGTGCCCTCCGTTGGCGTACGACAGCACCCCACTCCCCGGATTGTATTCGGCGTAAAACACGGTGACAAACATCGCTGCGTCGTTGTCTTCCTGCAGGAGATTATTGACCTCGCTCAACACCTCGGCCGGACTTGATCTGCCAATTGCGGCTCCTTTCATCAACGTGCGACTGGACATCATGAATAGAGCAGCCGGTACACCCTTATCGGAAACATCGGCAATTGCCAGACCGACACAGTCATTTTCCAGATTGATAATATCAAAAAAGTCACCGCCCACTTCGCGTGCAGGCTCCATGTTTCCAAATAGCTGATAGCCCGGTTTGTTGGGAAAGATCTTCGGCAGGATCGACTGCTGCATCTCATGGGCAACGCGAAGCTCGTTTTGCAGTGCCACCAACTTATCCCGCGAAGCCACAGCCTCGCGCCACATCTGCAGGTGTTCCAAAGTGCGCTCAATCGTGACCCTCAGATCCTGAAAATCAATGGGCTTGGTAACAAAGTCGAATGCCCCTCGATTCATGGCCGTACGGATATTTTTCATATCGCCATAAGCCGAGACAATGACAGCCCGGAGGTCGGGATCGACTTGCGACATCTGTTCGAGCAGTGTGAGACCATCCATCCGCGGCATATTGATGTCCGAAAGCACCATATCGATATCCGGATCCGCGTTCAGCACCTCGAGAGCCTCAATGCCGTTGTAGGCAAAGACGAATTCGTAGTGTCCGGCGCGAACATCGCGCCGCATGCGCTGTCGCACGAGATGTTCGAGATCGGGTTCGTCATCAACCACGAGTATTTTGTATTGCGCCTTTTTCATATATGCGCCTCTTTGATTAATGGTGTTTTACTTATACCAATGTTAAGCATTCTTTGATCGGAGCACAATGGTTGCGATAGCAAAAGTCCTCGCTTAATGGACCTATCTTTTTTACTCACTTGTGTGGAAAGGGTTCCGGGGAGAGTTACTAAAGTAGATAAATGCCAGACCGATCATTTTGTAATGACAAACTGCGCGACACCAGGTAGAAGGTTGGCTGGTATTCGGGAGGTTTTGAAAGCGGATATACGGGGCATGAGAAATACCCTGGAAAGTGATCTATGGACCAGATACACAGGAAAATCGGATTGATGGGTCTGATAGCGCTTGCAACCCGATTGGAGAAAGCACACAGTAAGCCTGGCGAGCTAAATCGGTCTGTGCAACAGGCGAGATACGCCAAAACTCTCATCTATGGCTTGAGAGCACACGCCATAGCAGGTTATCCGCCCAGAGCGGCGCAAGCCTCTGCCTGTGAGTCGTAGATCGAAATGATCTTGTCAAATCCGCTGATTTTGAAGACCTCTCCGATGGGACCAGAAAGCGAGCAAAGCGCGAATTCCGCATTGCGATTCCGGAGTGACTTGGCAACCAGCAAAATGACCCGCAGGCCCGAACTACTAATGTAAGAAAGCCCCCCAAAATCTACGATCACGCATGTGTCGTCGTCACTGATTGCAGAGCTTAATACATTTTCGAACTCGCGGGCATTGGCACTATCAACCCGGCCATTCACGTTCGCGATTAAAATGCCATTTTCTCTTTGGGTTTTAATCTCCATGGATCTGTATCCTGATGTGTGAAATTATCTACGAAAGCTCTTGCCGCACGGCGCGTGCAAAAAACAAACGCACGCAATTCGGTCAAGAGCCATTGCGCCCCATAGCGAGATGTTTCCTTGCAGGGAATTGAGAAGTTCAGCTAAAATATTACTTGTCTATGCGAAAGTCAAATCTTTTTTTTATTCTTATTTTATAGTACACACAAAACGGGTTCACCTGTGATGGTCAGCCCGTCTTATAAGTGTTATCAATATGGGTTCCTCGGATACGCCTTTATCTCACCCGCCTTGTAGCGCCCCCAGTATTCGTTGAGCCTGTCTTTGATCTGCGGACACATAATAATACAGCCGACAATATTCGGAAATGCCATTGCAAAAATCATCGCGTCGGAAAAATCGACCACACTCTTTAGCGCGGTGACAGACCCGATAAATACAAAGCACACAAAAACAATTCGATACGTCAGAGTAGATCGCAATCCAAAAAGATATTCCCACGCTCGCTCGCCGTAATATGCCCACGCGATCACCGTCGTATAGGCAAAGAACATTGCCACAATTGCGATGACATAACGCGACCCGGGCGCGAACGAATCAAATGCCACAGATGTCATCTGGATACCCACGAGATATCCACTTTGCCCTTGAAACTCGGGCAACTGATACGCACCCGTAATCATACAAACCAATGCCGTCATTAAACATATAATAACGGTGTCAATAAATGGTCCAATCATCGCCACTATCCCCTGACGCACGGGTTCATCGGTTTTGGCTGCCGCATGGGCAAATGCCGCAGAACCCAACCCAGCTTCGTTGGAAAAAGCCGCCCTGCGCACCCCTTGAACCAGTGCTCCCATGAAGCCACCATACATGGCTTCAGGTATAAACGCCTGGGAAATGATATTCACAATCAGATTGGGCAATTCGGTAATACGCGCGAGAATAATGAGAAAGGATGTGAGCACGTACAACCCACACATGAAGGGTACAATGCTCGCTGCGACAGTGCCAATGCGCTTGATACCTCCACTAATGACAATGCCCACTACCCCCGCCATTAAAATCCCGACAACCCAGTTATAAGTCTTAAATCCCTCAGATACAGTGCCGAGCATTTCAACTGTCTGATTCACCTGAAACATATTGCCGATGCCCAGAGAACCGCCAACTGTCAACACGGCAAAAATCACGGCCATCACGCGCCCCAAAATCCCAAGTCCTTTTTCTTTTAAGCCCTGTTCCAGATAGTACATCGGACCACCCGACACGCGACCATCGTGATGGATTCTTCTATACATCACCGACAGAGTACAGGATACAAACTTGGACGCCATACCAAAAAAAGCTGTGACAATCATCCAGAAAACAGCACCAGGTCCCCCAGAACTCACCGCAATCGCTACACCCGCGATATTCCCCTGACCCACAGTGGCAGACAACGCACTGGTCAATGCCTTAAAATGCGAAATTTCACCGGGATGATCCGGACTGTCATACCCTCCGCGAATCACATCAATCGAATGTTTCATTCCGCGCAGAGAGATCCAGCGACAATAAAAAGAGTAATAAATGCCACCACTTACGAGCACAATAATGACGAGTGGAATACCCAGGCCAAAATCAAAAAATATAATCGAAGATAGAAAATTGGTTATCGCACTTAAGCCTGCATTCAATACGTCAATAACCATCTGTATCGCGCCAGACGACTCGCCAGCCAAAGCTTCCTGTGCAAATGCATCCCTGGACAGAAACAGTCCCATCAGAAAAGCGAAACGAGAACACCTGAAAAACATTGGAAAATTCCTCAGTTTCTGATTTATAATCTCCAACGAAACACGGAGTGAGACTAATAGGAAACATAATACAAACAAATTGGAGGGATGTATAGCACTTTTACACCCTCCGTGACTTTCCCCTGCACTACCCTTCGCGTTTCCAATCTCTTGACAACACCGCATCCCCGCAATACCTTCCATCTATGCCACTATTTGATCCCAATCCCCTCGTCCTCGAAGCCCAGGCGCGTGTGTGTACAGGTCCCACGCAATCTCGTCCTTTGGGCAACAAATCCGGCGATCCACAGCCGCAACCCGTACTGAATGCCATCCTCAATACCCTGCAAAACAAAGCGCCTCATCCGGTCTCAGATATCCAGATGGGATCCTTCTTTGCCGCCATGCGTCTGCGGCGCAATTACCCGCCCAAAACAGCCTGGAGCCAGGCGGAAATCAACGCCTTTGAACAATATACCCCCCTTCTACAAACCCACCTCTCACCAGATCTGCAATACATCTTCGGCCTTAAAGATCACTGTCCCGCAGAATCACCCGACGAGCAAACCGTCATTGCCGCGTTAAAAACCATTCTCGCCGGAGGTCATCTCACCTATGACCAAACGCGCCTTATGTGCGAAGCCATTCTCACCGAAAGCATTCGCACCAGCTTTAAAGGTGCCGCACTAATAGGCCAGCGTATGAACCTCGAATCCTACGACGAAGTGCGCGGATACCTCCACTCGACCTTTGCGCCCGAATGCGCCCACACAGTACAGGTAAATAGCCTCACACACTTTGGTCAACCCTACAATGGCTCAACCCGCTACTTCAAACCCACCCTTTTTGTCGCAGCACTGCGCGCAGCTCTCGGTCGCCCCACCGTGCTTCACGGTGTAGATGCCATGCCGCCCAAATGGGGTGTAACCGACGAACAGATCCTCAACGCCCTCAATGCCCGCACCAATCTGTCGCTTTCAGAAGCAGTAGAACGACTCGAAAATCCCGAGATTGGCTTTGCCTACATCAGCCAGCGCGAATATGCGCCAGCGGCCTATGCAGCCCGCGACCTTCGCGCCCACATTGGCAAACGCCCCCCGTGGTCTGCTACAGAAAAAGCGCAGCAAATCTTCACCTGTTCTGGAAGCAATCACATCGTCATCGGTTATTACCATTCGGGATACGAAATCCCCCTTCTGAAAATCGCACGCGAGACCGGATTTACATCCGCAGTCGCAATCAAGGGAGAAGAAGGCACCAGCCACTTTTCCCTTCGCCTGGGAAAACCCACCGATAAAACGCGCAACGCCATCAATTTTTCACAGGGCTTTCGCGCCGATCAAACTTATGCTTGCGACATCAATCCCGCCACTTACGGCTTTCACTACACACAAAATCCACGTCCCAATACCGTCGATGCGCAGACCTTTGCCGAACTCGGTCTTGCAGCCCTCTCTGGCGAAAAAGGTCCAGTTTACGACCGCATTGTACTCAATGCAGCCCTCACAGATCATCTACTCGGTTTCAACGCCGACCCCCACGATGCAATTCAACAGGCGCGAGAAGCAATAGACAATGGCCGCGCCCTCAAACACCTCCGAGCGTATCTATCGCATACGTAACAATCACAGGAGAACTCAATGTCTCATCCAAACATCCTCTACATCCATTCTCACGACACGGGTCGATATATTCAGCCCTTTGGACATGCCATGCCCACCCCGAATTTTCAGCGCCTCGCCGAACAGGGCGTTCTCTTTCGCCAAGCATTTTGCGCCAACCCAACCTGCTCGCCGAGCCGAGCCGCACTCCTGACTGGACAATGGCCCCACAGTTGTGGCATGCTGGGACTTGCCCACCGCGGCTTTCGGCTCAACGATTACAGCCATCACCTCGTTCACACCCTCAAAAAAGCGGGTTACACAACCGCTCTATCGGGTTTTCAGCACGTCGGTCGCCCCCCAGTAGCCGATCCCTCAGAAATCGGTTATGACGAAATATTTGACACCTCTAAAAATCAACAAGCGACCTCCGACGCAGCCATTGCATACATCAACCGATCTCACGACAAGCCCTTCTTCCTCGACGTTGGATATACCGTCACCCATCGCAGCTTTCCCGAACCGGCCCCCGGAGACGACCCGCGCTATTGCATACCCCCTGCGCCCTTTCCCGACACCCCCGAAACTCGATACGACACCGCCGCATACAAAACCTGCGTTCGCATCCTCGATACAGAAGCCGGGCGCGTCCTCGACGCCATGGACCGTGCCGGTCTTTCCGACAACACCATCGTCATCAGCACCACAGATCACGGCATCGCATTCCCCATGATGAAATGCAACCTCACCGATCACGGCATCGGCGTCATGCTCATCATGCGCGGACCGGGTTTTTCAGGCGGCAAAGTCATTGATGGCATGGTCTCACAAACTGACCTCTTCCCCACCTTGTGCGATGTAATCGGCATAGACCATCCAAACTGGCTACAAGGCAAATCCATATTACCACTCATCCGCGAAGAAACAGATGAAATCCACGATGAAATTTTCGCAGAAATCAACTACCACAGCTATTACGATCCGCAACGCGCCATTCGCACAAAAAAATGGAAATACATCCGCCACTGGTATCCCACATTGCGCCCCGGCGACATCAACTGCGATGGCAGCCCCAGCAAAACCTACTTTCTCGCCCAGGGCTGGCGGCAGAAAAACCAGCCCCCGGAACAACTCTACGACCTCATTTTTGATCCCCATGAAACCAATAACCTCGCCTCTGATCCCAAATATCAGGACGCGATAGACGACCTGCGCCATCGCCTCCAAACCTGGATGGAAACAACCGACGACCCACTGCTGGCAGGCTCAGTCTCCGCCCCCGAAGGCGCGCGCATCAACGATCCTGCAGAATTAGTTTGAATTGGGAGCTATCTTTGAGTATAGCACACAAAAATGAAACCATCCAATACGAGCCTGACGAGCGGTGTCCTCCCTCAGTGTCGATTGGCGTCGCCTTTCAGGGTGTCCTGCTCACCCTGGCCAACACGGTGTTATTTGTGACCATTATCTTCCGTGCGGCCAGCCAGAGTGATCACTACCTATCGTGGGCCGTCTTTTCCTCGCTTATAATCGGTGGCGTTATTACTGCGCTACAGGCTGGTCGGGTCGGACGGCTGGGATCTGGACAGGTGCTCATGACAGGTGCCGGACCTCACTTCATAGCGGTCTCTGTCCTGGCGCTAAAGGAGGGCGATCTGTCCATGCTGGCGAGTCTCATCGTCGTGTCGTCGCTGATGCAGTTCGCGCTGGCCGCCTATCTCCCGCTGCTGCGGCGCATCATCACGCCGGTCGTCTCAGGCATAGCGCTCATGCTGATAGCAGTCACAGTCATGACAATCGCATTCGACGGGCTGAAAGAAGTACCCGAAGGGGTGCCTCTGGCCGCGGGTATAGTCAGTGCTGCAGTGACATTGATCGTCGCCGTAGCACTGGCACTGCGCGCTTCGGGGATTTGGCGGCTGTGGTCGCCACTTATCGGAATCGCAACGGGTTGCGCGGTCGCCGCATACTTCGGACTGTACGATGCTCGGCGAATAATCGAAGCACCCTGGTTTGACCTGCCGGATATCGCAGTATGGGCGGGGCTCGACCTGAGACCGGGTGCGGAGTTCTGGGCACTTCTGCCGGTGTTCGTGATTGTGAGTCTCGTAGTCGCCATCAAGACCAGTGGCGATAGTGTTGTCATACAACAGATTTCGCGACGCAGGCCACAGGCGACCGATTTCCGCCTGGTCCAGGGCACACTCAACACCAACGGACTGGGCGCGCTGCTATCCGGAATTGCGGGAACGCTACCCACTATAATCTATTCGCCTTCCTGCGTGTCGCTCATCACCCTCACTGGAGTCGCAGCACGCAGCGTTGGATATATTATTGGGGGCATCTTATTCGGACTGGCGTTCTTGCCCAAGGCGGCGACTATCCTGCTCACAATTCCCAGTCACGTCATGGGGGCTTTCCTGTTGATGATAATGGGTCTGCTCTTCGTGGAAGGTATGAGGACAGTCTTGCAGGACGGTCTCGATCATCGAAAGGCTCTGACGGTGGGCCTGGCACTCTCAATAGGAGTGGGCCTGGAGAATCAGAACATCCTCCTGGACCTGCTGGGCCAGACGTGGGGCGCGTCACTCGGCAACGGCATGACAGCCGGCATTCTGGCTGCGATTCTGATGACCTCATTCACAGAGATGACCAACCCGAGGCGCAGACGCCTGGAGACCGCGTTGGACATCTCCGCTCTGCCCAGGATCGACGCATTACTCCGCGACCTCGCTTCCAGGATCGGCTGGAATGATGCTTCGACGGAGCGGCTGCGTGCCGCAGGTGAGGAGGCACTGTCGAGTCTGTTACAACTGGGGGGTAACTACGCGACTGATAATGCGCCGAAGTTAATCCTCTTTGCGCGTCCCAACAACGGGACAATAGAGATAGAGTTCCTGGCTGTCTTCGAAGAGGTGAACATCGAAGACCAACTGGCGTACCTGAGCGAACAGGTCGAGGTTCCGGAGGAAAGCGAGATATCGTTCCGCCTGTTGCGGCATTATGCGTCTTCTGTGCGTCACCGAAAATATCACGGCATAGACATCATTACGGTGCAGGTTGATGGCTCGCAATAGTATTGACAGAACACACATAATCAAATCCACCATCGTCGAATAACTTCTGCGTTACCACAGTTTCGTATCCAGCACCTGTTGCCCGGTCAATTCCACAGAGGCTACCGATGTCCTCAACCTTCACTCACAATCGCATTGGCACCCCATCGCGTTTGCATTTCACGCTCGTTGACATGAACGGTCAACTGGGTCGCATCGACGGCGGTCTCGGTATTGCGCTGGAACAACCGGGAATCGCGTTCGACTTCTGCCCCCACGGGCACGCCAACGTGCGTGGCGGCGACGCCAGGCTACGAAAGTTCGTGATGAGAGAACTCATATCCAGCAGCGAGTTGCTGGATGTTGATCCAGCCTTGCAGATCGTTATCCGCGAGACGATTCCTCCCCATCATGGGCTTGGTTCGGGTACCCAGTGGAGGCTGTCCTTGCTGGCGGCACTGAATCACTGCTTCGAGCTGAACCTGTCACAGTCCAAACTGACAGAAATATCGACGCGAGGGGGTACGTCGGGCATCGGCATTGGTGCATTCCAATGGGGCGGTCTGCTACTGGACGGCGGCCACTCCGTTGACCGGGACAAAGACTTCTTTGCGCCCAGCCGCTTTGCCCGCGATGTGCGTCAACCGCCTCTTTTGCTTCGCTACGATTTTCCAGTTTACTGGGGCGTGGTCCTGTTCACGCCTCGGGATTTGGGTGGGCTATCGGGCCAGCGAGAACTTGAATTCATGGTCGCTAACACACCGATACCGCTGAATGAGGTTCAAGCGGTATCGCATGTGATCTTGATGCAACTCCTGCCCGCGATCTTGGAGTTCGACCTGACGGCGTTTGGATCATCAGTGAGTGCCCTGCAGGAGACTGGCTGGAAGCGGCGACATTGGGAGCGACCAGAACTCGCCCCGCTTCAGGCGGTTCGACGCGGGTTTAACGAGGTGGCTGACATTGTTGGGTGTGGCCTTTCGTCAACTGGATCCACAGTCTTCGGATTCTTCGACGCCGATGAGATCTCAGATGATGCAGTCAAGGCGCAGTTGCTAACAGCCTTACGGAAGCACGCTGCTATCTCGGGACAAGTCTGGAGTACGCGCGCCAATAACACCGGGATGCGATTGCAAACCAGAGACGGACCTATTGAGGATACGAGCGACACCAATCCATAAAAAAGAGTGTTGACAAAAACTTTAGATCGTTGCTTATAGTAAAATCGGCATTACCATCTTGCTCACATAACATGCGAAAGGAGAAGTCAACATGGCTGGATATGTAATTTTGAATAACGGAATAACGGACCAGGCAGTCTTCGCTGAGTTTCAAGAAGGGATTGCAGCGACCGTTGAGGCTCACGGCGGCAAATATCTGGTGCGAGGCGGCACCACTGAGGCGATAGAGGGCGATTGGATACCCGACCGCATGGTAGTGGTGGAATTTGACAGCGTTGAACAGGCGAGAACGTGGCTAAATTCCCCGGAATACGCCAGACTCAAAGAAATCCGCCTGAGGTCTGCCACCGCCTCCGTGATAATCGCCGAAGGCGTGTAACTTCTGCCTCACTACAGCGGGACCTCAAAAAAAGCCGCCTTGCTGGGACTTCAGCAAAGCGGCTTTTCAGTGAACTGGTCTGAGGATGGTGTACAACGAGCCGCTTTTCAGGCCCGTTCACCGACCAGTTGTACCCCTTTCCACACTTTTCACTTCACACTTCTTATGGCATCATCTGCACCGCGAGGGCGAGCGATAGCTCGATATCTGTAATCGCCTGCGACATCGCCTGACCGATCAAATCCAGCTTTCGCACCTGATCGATGCGATCTGAAACACGCGCCAGTTCGCGTGCGGACAGAATCTCCTTGAAAATATCGCACGCATGTGCAAGGCCAATAATCACGACATCGCGCGGACCTGGGATCTGATCGCTAAACAACACCTCCATAATCCTCAGCTTGACCTCGCGCTCAGCTGTATTGTCAATAATGGGATAGCGCCGCGCCTGGAACACCCACATGAACCGGTCCTCCTCGCGCTTGAGAATACCCTGTTCTACGAGCCGATTGAGTGCCACTTCTCGAATCGTATCTGCGCGAAGCGCGGTGCGTTCCACCCAAAAGCGCGCATCCTTAGTATCGTCTGCCTCGGCAATATCCGCCAGCGTTGGATCGAGCAAGCTATCCTGGAGCGGAGTCGAATCGACGAGAATCAGATTTTTGAGATCCGTATCAATCCGATTCTCCAGCGCCAAATCCATCAACACACCACCGGCGAGCGCGTACCGCATCAGCCGGTCTGGCACGCGAGCAAATCTCCCATTCTCATCGTCGAGTGTCAGAAGCAAGAGTTCTTCGGCAAATCTAAGCATTACGAGTTCCCTCCAGCCCATCTCACGCCCTGCGTAACCAGTTGCTGCATCCCTGCCCGCTCAAATGTACCTGGCCCGTGTCCCAGAGTCGTGTAAAATACCCGTCCTTCGCCATAATCTTTCACCCAGGCCATGGGATGCTGCTTATCGCTCCAATCCGCGGTTGCCAAAATGTGAACAGCGGGATCCCACGCCGACATATAAATCTCGTCTTCCACTTCAAAATCATCGACCCCCTGCGTAATGGGATGCGCGTCATCTGCAATATTCACAGTAAACGTCAATCCCGGCGGATGCCAGTTTGCGTGTCCGCCAATTAAATCCACAGCCCGCCCACCAATCCACCAGGCCGTACCGTGGATACCCACCAGACCCTTGCCACCTGCCACAAAATCAAACAGTCCCTCTTCTTGCTCGGGCGTCAAATCCGGCAAGCGATTCACCGCCCCATCAGCATCCCGCTCTGTGCGCGTGAATCCCGTACCGTGTACCAGCACATCAAAATCGTCCAAAGCGTCTGAAGTCAGCACATCCTTATTGTCTTCAAGCGCGACAGACAAATCGTCCTGAGCGCCCAAAAATCCATGGATAACCTCGGCACTTGCATCAAACCGATGGTTCGGCCCCGATAAAATCAGCACTTTCATTTCATCCTCCTTTATGATTATTCATCTTCAAATTGCATCGGCGTATATAATACACACCCACTACTCGGTCAAGCGCTTTTCAATATCAGCGATAGACATCGCGGCGGTGTTTCACCCGATAGATGGTGACAATCCGTGTGCGATCATCTATTTCATATAGAATCCGATAAACGCCCACACGCAAACTGTAATCTGTTCTTGCCTGAAGCCTTTTTGCATCTGCAGGACGAGGATTTTCTGAAAGACGATTAATATGATTGCTCACCAGCCGGGCATATTGCGATGGAAGCCTTGAAATATCTCTCATCGCACGCCGAAGGATTTGAACGCTATACATCTATACCTTCTTCGCGCAGTTCTGCCTTGGCCTGTTCCCATGAAATTACTTCTTCATCTGCGTCGCGAAGGTGGCGAATCTCCTCTATGTCTTCCAGGTCTTCCAGTAAGGTCAGTAAAGCCTCCCAAGCCGTGTAGTCAAGTAGCACTGATTTTTTTTCGCCACCAGCGTCCACGACAAATTGAGCTTTTTCGAGTATATCTGTCACATTCATAATTATTTCCTTTGCACCAGAAAGAGTTGCTGTTCCAAACTGCTATTTCGCGTTCGCGGCATCAGAGCTATACCCCTTCTTCAACGAGTGCTCCTAATTATGTTCAGGTGAAATTTCAATAGCAGTTAGTCCGACCATACCTGAGCGGTCTTCTTGGCCCATTCCTCGGCTTCGGCTATATCCTGTTTAGTCACAATAGGAAGTTCGCGGAAGACGATATGGGAGACACGCTGCTTAGCTCCACTCGTGGAATGCTCGTAACCGATGATCCACCTAAAGATACTGCCGAGGCGCAGGTGCTTGGGATCTTCTTCTGAAATTTCAGAGAGAGGAATGACTGCTTCTTCCTCTTCATGCAAAGAACCGGCGGTCAGGTCTAAAAGCCGCGCAGTGAAATCATCCTCTCCTATCTCTATGATATATCCTTCCCATTCCTGAAGAACTTGAAACATTACAGTATGTTCCACTTCAGTATATCCTCCTCAAGAGCATATCTATTATTCAGTTAATTATCATAACACGCTACTATGCGCTACATGCTCTTTTAGTCTCGTTATCATCCGGCTTCTTGATCATCAGATTGCTCCGATAGCTTGTTCATCATGAACCGTATCATATCGTTAAACATCTTCTTGAGCACCTCTAAATCTTGCCCTGTATATTCTTTTTTATAATCAAGCTCCCGTGAATAAAACTCCCATACACAACTATTTGAGTCTGCTCCATTTTCAATTTGCAAGTAAAAAGAGTCACCTTGCTTCTCCTGAAAATCCTGTAAATGAAATTCGATGTAAGAAGAAATAAGAAGCGCGTTTTCCGGCCAAGTGTCACTATTATCTTCGAATTTTAATAACGAAAAAATAGTAGTTTGGTTGCCAACCTCGCTTACAAAAGAGTCATCAGAATGTACAAGAACATCCTCGAACAGGTCGGAAAACTGTTCGACCTTCTCTTTGCAATAAAAGCATAATGGATACAGCACCTTTTCTGCGTATTCTCTCGCTTCAATTGTGTCGCCCGTATCCTTTTCGTATTCTCTCGCTTCAATTGTCTCCCTCGTGCTTTTTTCCAAAGAACGTTTAAATAGCGCGATCTCTTTATTTATATCCTCCACATCTTCAATATCCCCTCCACGAGCGGCTTTTAGATGGAGATTCAGGGTATATTCGCAACAGGCCGCAATATAGATGATAAACTCCGCCAAATCTTCGGTCTTATCCGCTTGCTCCAGCATCCCGATGTATTGACCTCTCTCTTCAACGGGAACCACGGCCACCGTGTACCCGTGCTTGATCAAAATCATATTCATCAAAAGCCGCGCCATACGGCCATTACCATCATCAAAAGGATGGATACGGATAAACCGGTAGTGAAACGTAGCAGCTATGACAACCGGATGCTCGCCCTCGTCCTCTTGTTTCCTATACCAATCTATAAGATCGCCCATCGCCGATTTCACCTGATCTGGCGGCGTAAAATAATAAATCTCTCCCGTAGAAGTTCGCACATTATTGGGCTGTGTCTTATATTCTCCAATAGCAATGCGTCGTTTCACAGGCTGTTCATCTGGCGTTATCGCGTCGTTTTCGTACGGCTCCTTCAACAATACTTTATGGAGATTGCGTATAAAAACCTCATTGAGAGACTCGTTTCTTCTTACTGCATCCTCCATAGCCTTTACCGCCTCATCATGCCCTTCAATATCCAGATGATCGCGCATGGGCTTCCCATGAGCAGTAAGCCCATGGAGGATCAAACTTCTCGTTTCTCCGAGCGTCAGACTATTGCCTTCTACGGCATTGGAGTGATAATTCGACTCAATCCGTAGTTTTTGTTCTACCCGGGCGAGAACATCGGAAGGCAATGGACGCAATTCGTCCAACTCTCTTTTCAGCCGATCAATTTCTTCAATGACGTTGCTCATGGTATATTCTCACACAAAGACACAAAGACACTAAAATATAAAGAATATTCTCACACAAAACTACAAAGTCCCAAATATCCCTTTGTGCCTTTATGTGAGTTCCTTATCTTCGCAACTTAAACCCCTGCGCTGTCAGAAACTCGTCCAGTTCCTCACGCGCATGAAATTGCCCGGTGCGCCCGCCCACCACCGTCGTCCAGCGCTGATCTCCTTCGTGCATCCCCTGTGACGCATAAAACGCCACCATCTTCTCATCGTAATCCTTCATAATCGCGCAATGCGTCTCATCGTCCAGATAACGCTCTCTGTGCAACACCGCATCGACGGGCAACCGCGGTTTCACCTCTGGCTCCTGTGCGGGATACCCAATACAAAATCCCGACACCGCAACAACATAAGGTGGCAAACCGAGCAATTTACCCACAGCCTTTGGATTATTCCGCATCGCCCCAATCATACAAATGCCCAACCCCATAGACTCCGCAGCAATAGCCACATTCTGCATCATCAGCGCGACATCCACCGTCGCAATCATCAACGCCTCGACATAATCCCCATCAAATCGCTCAACCCCGTGCATCTGATTCGCCATCCGATCCCGATGCAAATCCGCACAAAAAGCCAAAAATGCCGCACTCTGATGAATCTGCACCTGATCGGCACACAACTCGGCCAACTTCTTCTTGCGCTCGGGATCAGCCACATGAATCACCGTATAAGCCTGCAAATTACTCGACGTACTCGCCTGCTGCCCGCACCGAATCAGCGTCTCCAACACCCCATCGGGCAACGGCCGATCTTCAAACCTCCGAATACTCCTGTGCGACATCAACACATCAATCGTGGGATTCGACATAATAATCCTTTCTAAGGAACCGGGTTTTGCACGCTACATTTCATATCCTGAATGAAGTCATGAAACCAAACTTTGTCAAGAAACTTGACGAGAATTTCCTTTTCCCTTTTTTTACCCTCTGCGAATATTTTCCAAAGGAGAAAACATGACCCTCACCTTAAACCAAAAAGACACGGGCTACCGCGGAATATGGTATTACAATCAGCCATCCGGCGATGAATACGTGTACAAATACAGCGGCGGATTGGGCACGTACTGTGCCAAACATCGCCCCTTTGCCGTGTACCGTCCCGAAGTCGAAAAAACCTTCTTCTGTTATGGCGGCACCCCCCTTGACGCACACCTCAAACACACCGAAGAAGACCTCAATGGCGATCACTCGTTCTCCCGCAATCGCAGCGGCTTTCTCCTGCACATGATCTCCTACTTCGACCACAAAACCCGACAGGTACCCCGACCGACCATCCTCCTCGACAAAAACACAGCCGACGCCCACGACAACCCCGTCATATCCATAGACGACAAAGGCTATATCTGGATCTTCTCAACCGCACACGGCTTATCGCGCCCCTCGTATATCCACCGAAGTGCAAAACCCTACGCCATCGACGAATTTGAACAAATTGACGCGACCTATCGCCTCAATGGCGAAGAACGGCCCATGGACAACTTCTCCTACATGCAAGCCTGGCACTTACCCCGTCGCGGCTTCATCAACTTTGTCACCCGCTACAAAGACCCGGCCGACCGCACCCTCTTCTTCATGACCAGCCCAAACGGCGTCAACTGGTCCGAATGGACGCGCCTATCCGCCATCGAAAAAGGACACTATCAAATCAGTATATGCTCCAGCCAAAAAGCCGTCACGGCCTTCAACTACCATCCCGATCCCCTCGGCGTCAACTGGCGCACCAACCTCTACTATCTCGAAACCCCCGACTTTGGACAAACCTGGCAAAACGCGGCCGGTGAACCCGTTGAAATACCGCTTACAACCCCACACAACAACGCCCTCGTGCGCGACTACGAAGCAGAAGGACTAAAAGTCTATCTCAAAGACATTCGCCTCGATCCACAGGGCAAACCCGTCATCCTCGTCATCACCAGCAAAGGTTATGAATCGGGACCGGAAAATGATCCGCGCACCTGGACCCTATTGCAATGGACGGGAAGCGACTGGCACGCCCACCCCATCACCACATCCGACAGCAACTACGACATGGGGTCCCTCTACCTCGAAACCGACGGCACCTGGCGCGTCATCGCCCCCACAGAAACCGGACCACAACCCTACAATCCCGGCGGAGAAATGGCGATGTGGGAACGCAGTGAACA
Source organism: Gemmatimonadota bacterium (assembly GCA_026705765.1). NCBI lineage: Bacteria > Pseudomonadati > Gemmatimonadota > Gemmatimonadota bacterium. The sequence continues at coordinate 15,531 of JAPPAB010000168.1, read as the reverse complement.
AACGTGGATGCGCGTCAAAAAACTCACGCAAAACAGCACCCGCAACCACACCTACGCCCGAAGCCCCGTCAATGCTCACCCCGACTTCTACGCCCTTTGGGCCGACGGCAATGCGCGACGTGCATCCAAATCCTGCCTCTACTTCTGCGACAAAAAAGGCAACGTCTATCAACTCCCCGAAACAATGGAAAGAGATTTCGAGCACCCGATCTCCCTTTGAAAAATATAACCCAAAAAAAATTTGAATTATCCGCCCAAATCCCTTAAATTTATAGAAATCTCCAGTGTAACTGGCGGAAAAGTGGAAATAACCACGAGGAAGCACTGGACCATATCACCTGCCGACCGCCTGGGCTGAAAACAATCACATCGCCCGGGCGTATTTTTGTTTTGGGCATTCACATAGGAGAAAGCGATCATGGCAAAAATCATAAACGGCACAGACCTGTCCAAAACCATGCGCGCTGAAATGGTCGAAGAAGTCAGGCACCTCAAAACAAATCACAACCGCACCCCCGGCCTCGCGGTCGTACTCGTCGGCGACGATCCGGCATCCATATCCTACATCAAAGGCAAACGCAAAGCCTGTGCAGACATCGGCATATATTCTATTGAACACACCCTGACAGCCGACCAACCCGAATCCGACCTCCTCGACACCATAGAACAACTCAACGACGACGATTCCATTCACGGCATCCTCGTTCAACTCCCCCTGCCCGAAGGCTTTGACGAACAAACCACCCTCAACAGCATCTCACCCGACAAAGATGTAGATGGTCTCCACCCGGTCAACCTCGGCCGCCTCATGCGCGGCGAAGAAGGCTTTTTGCCCTGCACGCCCCACGGCGTACAACAAATCCTCAAACGCGGCAACTTCGAAGTTGCGGGCAAACATGTCGTCATCGTAGGGCGCAGCACCCTGGTGGGCCGTCCGCTCGCCAACATCCTCTCGCAAAAAACCACAAATGCCACCGTCACCTTATGCCATACCGGCACGCGCGACCTCGGGCACTTCACCCGTCAGGCAGATATCCTCATTGTGGTGACAGGACATCCCAACACCGTCACCGCCGACATGATACAGGATGGCGCAGTCGTCATCGACATCGGTGTCAACCGCGTACCCGACAAATCCAAAAAAGCGGGTTATCGCCTCATTGGCGACGTCGATTACACGGCCATCAGCAAAAAAGCGCGCGCCATCACACCCGTCCCGGGCGGCGTTGGTCCCATGACCATCACCATGCTCCTGTACAACACCATAACATCGGCAAAACGCATGTACGGCCTCGCATAAACCGTCGCATTCAGACACAAAAAAACCGCCGATCTTGAGCAATCGGCGGTTTCTCCCATTTCCCACTAAACATAATCTTCGGCATTATCCACGGGATCGTACCCGATCTCTTCGCGCGCATTTTGAATATCCCAATACGCTCGCGTATTACCCGAAATACCGTAATAAATCGCAAAATCAATCTTCTCCGGTGCCTCAATGCTCCGCCAGGTCAGTTGCACCGTATCTTTATAACTCAGCCAGGACGACAAAATGCGGTCACTGCCTCGATTCTGAACAGAAGACACGGGCTGAAAAGACCCAATGCGATGGCAAATCACAGACAGACCATACGCATCGACATAATACCGTCCCAACGCTTCGCCATACGCTTTGCTCGCACCGTAATAACTATCGGGACGCACGGGCATTTCCCAGGTCGTATAAACCGGGCCCTTCTTCTCGTACATACCGGTAACGTGATTGGTACTGGCAAAAATGACCCGCTTCACCCCCCTGCGCTTGCACGCCTCGTAAATATTGTAGGTACCAATAATATTCGCCTCCACAGTTTCTTCAAACGTCGCCCCACCCGATGGATTGCCCGCCATGTGAACCACCGCATCCATGCCATCCACAGCCTCTTCCATCTTCTCCAGATCCGTGATATTTCCCACCATCACTTCCTCGTCGTACTTCTGATCTAAAACTGTGCGATTGTAAAGCACCCTCAGTTGATATCGCTCGTACAAGCCATCTGTGAGAACCACGCCAATACGCCCTGCTGCACCTGTAATCAACACCCTCTTTCGCGCCACAATATCTCCCTTGAAAAAATGTGAAACTGCAAAACAGCGAATCAACGAATCAACGAACCCCACCCATCCGCCCAAAACCAGTATGTACTGCCATTCGTCTATTCGTCTATTCGTCCTCGCGCTTGAGTTCGCGAGGCGAGACCATCAGAGTTTTTTCATTCCGAATCGTGACCAGCCCCGGCGGTGCCCCGCGCGGCTTTCGCACATAGCGAACCTCCGTATAATTGACCGGTACACTTTTAGCACCCCGCGCTTTGCTCCAATAAGCCGCCAGACAGGCCGCCTCTTCAAGCGTTTTTCGAGAGGGGTGATCCGCTCTGCCATCGCGTTTGAGAATCACATGGGACCCCGGGCATCCGTGAACATGCAAAAAGAGATCGTCTCGGCCTGAACTTTTGGTAAGCCTGTCGTTTTCCGCATTATTTCGCCCCACCAGCACGCGCCAACCATCCTGTGTGCGATACCGTCTGGGGTGAATATCGCCACTCTGGCGTTTAGACCTGACTTGAGGCCTCTTTTTGGGCGCTTTGATCAGACGCGCATCTTCCAGTTCCCGCCGTATCTCGTCGAACTCGGATTCCGAACGGATAGTGTTGAGACGATCTGTATAATTCAGGATTTCATCCCTCTCCCTCTGTGCAACCTCAAGGCGTTTGGCGAGAATAGGTGCGCCCTTTCGCGCTTTCTGCGCCCGCTTGAGATACGCGCTGGCATTTTCCGAGGCCGTACGCCGCGGATTGAGGGAGATAACCATATCCTCACGAGACGGATCAAACACATCGGGAAGCGTTATGGTATCGACATTTGGAGGAATCTGCGCGATGTGGCACATCAGCACATTCCCCATCTTTTCATATAGATCTGCATGATCCGCATCGTCGATATCTGCGCGGATACGCCCAATTTTTCGCTCGCAAATAGTCAGGCGGTTTTTTAGATCCTTCTCGATATTTTTCCACCGCCCTTTAAGAGCTTCAGACTGGACTTCGCCTGCCACAACATCCGATATGGCTTCGCCGAGCGTGCGATACGCTTGTTCTATCTGCGTATGCCGAATATCAAGCGCACAAACCGCGTTGCGATTATCCCCTTCGAGTACGCGCAGGCCCCCGTCACAAAATGGCGGATTCGCAAAAAAGGTGCGGATAATCTCTGCAAAGTTTGCAAGATCGCTGGAGGAAAGTGAGCGTTTTTTGCCAAAACCAGCAATATGAAGCAATTCGCGCGCAGATAAAAGGTCAAGCCCCGCAATATGTTGTACAAGCGCATCGGCGCGCGCATCTTCGGGAATATCGACCAAAAAGGAAAACTTCGCGTTTTCCGGCAGCATGCGGTCGAGTGCTGGCGGCGGCTGATAGAATCTTCCCGGAGCTATTTCCCGCACGCGGTTCTGGCGCGCGCGAAAGGTCCTGAGCGTCCCCAGGATTCGGTTCGTTCTCATATCGACGAGAACGACATTGGCATACCTGTTGATCAATTCGCATATAATGCGGGAATCGGTAACCGTGCCAATGCGGTCGCGCTTGCGAACTACGATATGCACAATGCGTTCGTGGGAAACATGCTCAACGCCAATAATACCCGCACCGCGCAAATAGCGATCTGCCCAGGGAATGCGTACGCGCTCGGCATCGACAGGCGGTTGAGTCAGCATCAGACAACTTCGACCTGGATGTGCGGAAAGCAAGAGATGCCCGGCATCGCCCAGAGACAAAAAGAGATCGTGCCGACCAACGAGGAACACATCGCGGATCAGACGGTGGTCAATCTGAGGCCGCAATTCATCGCATAATCTGCGAAGTGTTAGTGGACTGAGATTCATAACTGTGTCTCATGATAACTTGACAGTCAGAAGCAGTATTGGTATTGTTTAAGAACTTTCAGTATTACTACTCTGGATGGACTAAGAGTTTATCCCCAGTCCCCAGCCCCTTGACTCTGGAGCTTTTTTTATGTCTGAAAAAAGACCTTTTTCTCCTGCAGAATTGCAAAAAGATCTCAAAAACTTCCTCGAAGAAAAATACGGAAATCAGGTAGTCTTTCCGCAGGGAGAAGCCGACGGGATACAGGAAGGTCCCCGCGTGGAAGAACCCGCAGAACAAACCATAGATTTTGACCTCAAGCCCGAAGAATTAGAGGCTTATCTAAACGAATATGTGGTGCAGCAATCCGAAGCAAAAGAAGTATTATCTACCAAGATATGTACGCACTACAATCGCATGAAACTCGACCGCGAAGACCCGGAATTTTCGCGCAAAAATGTGGGACACATCAAAAACAATATCCTCCTGATTGGGCCTACGGGCGTGGGCAAAACGTACTTGATTAAGTTGATTGCACAACGCATTGGCGTTCCATTTGTCAAAGGCGATGCGACAAAATTCAGCGAAACGGGATATGTGGGCGGCGATGTCGAAGACCTGATTCGAGAACTCGTGCGCGAAGCCAATGGCAGCATTGAAATGGCGCAATACGGCATCGTGTACATCGACGAAATAGACAAAATCGCATCCGCTTCAAATCTGGTCGGTCCAGACGTATCGCGCACGGGAGTTCAGCGCAACTTGCTCAAGCTCATGGAAGAAACCGATGTCGATCTCAAAGCACCACACGACCTCACATCGCAGATGGAATCCATGATGCAATTTCAGCGCAGCGGCAAAGTAGAGCGTCAAAAAATTAACACGCGCAACATCCTGTTTATCGTAAGCGGCGCATTTAGCGGCCTTGACGACATCGTGCGGAAGCGTCTCAATCTGGGCAAAGTCGGGTTCCAATCCGGGCGCGACATATCTCGCGAACAGGACCACACAGAACTTTTGCAACACGCCAAAACAGAAGACATGATCGAATACGGTTTTGAATCTGAGTTTGTGGGCCGATTGCCCGTAACAGCAGTCTTAACGCCCTTGAGCGTTGATGATCTCTACGCGATTTTGCAAAGCCAGACCAGTTCGGTAATTCTGGGCAAAAAACGCGACTTCAAAGCCTACGGCATTGATCTAACTTTTGACGACGACGCCCTCAGGTTATTGGCCGAACAGGCCGCATTGGAACAAACCGGCGCGCGAAGCCTGGTCAGCGTATGTGAACGCGCGTTACTAAAATTTGAAAAATCATTGCCCTCGACAGAAATCGATTCGTTTCACGTCACGAAAAATGTGATTGAAGACCCCGAACACGCGCTTCAGCAGTTGCTGGTCTTGCGGGGCACGGGCGCGTTTGTCAAGCGATTCCAGGACGCCTATGGTATCGCGCTCACCTTTGACGATGAAGCACTGCGCGCACTTGCCGAAAAGGCTGCAAAAGAAAATCGAACAGTTGACGAAGTCTGTCCTGATTTGTTCGATGATTACGGACACGGACTAAAGCTGTTGGGTCACCAATCTTACGTCATTACCGCAGAAGCCGTGCGCCAGCCCAAAGGCTATCTCAACGGCCTGGTAAAAACCTTCTATCAAGGGGAACACAACAAAGCTTAATCCACCAGAACCCTATTGATAACACCATCGTTTTGCCGCAGTAATTCACGGGCTGTTTCTATAGAGACAGCCCGTTTTGTCATGACAATCGCCGTTTTGAGATCCCCTTGTGCGTTGTCGAGTGCCCGGCGACTTTCTTCAGGGGTCAGATCAGATACAATCTCCAAAATGCGCTCGGCGCGATCTATGAGTTTTTCGCAGGTCGGCGTGAGATCAACCATCAGATTTTCATAGACTTTGCCCAGGCGGATCATAGCAGTTGTAGTAATCATATTGAGCACGAGTTTGGTTGCCGTGCCCGCTTTCATACGCGTCGAACCGGTAATGACCTCTGGCCCCACCACAGGAACAATCGCGACATCTGCGCGCGCCTTTTCTGCGACATCTGGATTGCATGTAAAAAACAAAGTCTTTGCGCCAATGCATTGCGCGTATTCGAGCGCACCCAGCACGAAAGGCGTCACCCCACTCGCCGCAATGCCCATAACAACATCATCGGACGTGCAGCCGAGATCTTTAAGTGCTGCTTTGCCGTCTTCTGGATGGTCTTCTGCGCCTTCTTGTGAACGCGTCAAAGCGGGAATACCGCCCGCGATAACCCCCTGAACGAGATCGGGCGATAAGCCGTAAGTCGGCGGGCATTCAGACGCATCGAGAACGCCGAGGCGACCGCTGGTTCCCGCACCGACATAAAAGAGACGACCGCCCTTTTGGAATGCCGACACCACGAAATCGACAGCACGGGCAACATCGTCTATCACACCCTCAACAGCACGCGCTACTTTTTGATCTTCGGTATTGATAAGGCGCAGTGCATCCACTGTCGAACACCGATCAATATGGGTGCTATTGGAATTGCGCTGTTCGGTGAGCAATCCAGCCCACTTTGAGACCTGTTTATTCATTTTCATTCATGCGCCGAAGCGTTTGGCGCAGTGCCTCAACACTTTGGCCATAATCGGAAAACGCGCCCGCCTGCAAGTGCTTTTGCGCCGTTTCAAATTGCCGATAGGCCTGCCGGGCGAGTCCTTTGAGATCTTCTGGCAAATTTTTAGTATCCCGAACTCGCGTGCCCGTTGTTTTGGCAAAAACCCTGTTGAGAGCATCGTTGAGATCTTCGCCCATAGCGAGGCGATCACCGTGAATGGCGAGCACGCGCTTGAGCTCTGGCATGCCGTGTTGGGATGCGCGCAAATAAAGCGGCTCGACATAAATGAACGAATTGCGGATGGGAATAACCAGCAAATTGCCGCGTATGACATCTGACCCGCGCTGGTCCCACAGGGTAATTTCTCGCGAAATATCGGTATCCTGATTGATGCGTTGTTCAATGAGCATCGGCCCGTAAATAAGCTTTTCCTTCGGCAATTTATAGACCACAAGTCGTCCGTAATTTTCTCCGTCACAACGCGCAAATATCCAGCCGATCATATTGGGTTTGCTGGAAGGCGTAGCCGGCAACATGAGAATATATTCTTCGCGGTCTTCACCCGGCAAACGCGCCATCACATAATACGGACGCATGCGAATAGGACGATCAACTGTCCCGTAGTATTCTGTGGGAATCTCCCACACATCTTCGCGGTTGTAGAACACAATCGGGGTGGTCATATGATAGGTATTGTAGAGCGTCGCCTGAATATCAAAGAGATCTATCGGATACCGCAGGTGTACGCGAAGTGCGGGACTGATTTCATCGGCCGACTTGAACAGGTGCGGAAAAATCGCCATATAGGTCTCGAGGAGAGGATCACTCGTATCCCAGGCATAGAAAGTGACACTCCCATTATACGCGTCGAGCACCACTTTGACAGAATTGCGAATATAATTCATTTCTCGCACATAAGGCCGCCCATAAGGCATCGAATAGGGAAACATATTGGAGACAGTATAAGCATCCTGTATCCAGAGCAACCGGCCTTCAACCACGGCGAGATAGGGATCGCTGTCAAAACGGAGAAACGGGGCGATTTTATCAAACCGCCGCGGGGCATCTTCTCCAAAGCGGGTGCCGATATGCCGGTCAAAAACAACGCGACTTTGAGGCGTTATCGCATCGGTAAAAAGAATAAATGGATCGACAAAGCGAATAGAAAATAAAAGACGCGTCAAAAATCCGTCCAACAGCACGCCACCGCGCCCCTGATAATTCGTGTATATATTCTCATCGCCTTTGGGATAGTCAAATTCGGGTGTATTGGTCCGAACGATGATATAATCGCGCATATCTTCCCCGTAGTAGAGTTCGGGGCGGGTAACCTCAATACCATTCGATGTAACCGGTGGAATATCTTTCAGCAGAAAACCCGGCAGTCCTTCGGCGGCAATCTCATTGGCCGGACTCATGACCAGACCGTATCCATGCGTGTACACAAGATGCCGATTGACCCATGTATCCCCCGGTAAATCGCGCGGATTTCTCGCCAGTTCGCGCGCGGCCAGCATCACCTGTCGATACGTGCCGTCAATGTGATAGCGATCCACATCGACACTTCGAAACTTGTAATAGGACCGAATTTCCTGGATCTGCGAATACGTGTCCATAAGCGGACGGCGATCCCACAGCGGAATACTTTGTATGGTAGCCTGATTATTTGCTATATCGTCCGCAGTGAGATCGGATTCGCCGGGAAAAGGCACCTCCTCGATCTTGTCCAGACGATATGCTTTGCGCGTGTAATTGATGGCATGTTGAATATAGGGCTTCTCTCTGTCAAATTCATTGGGCCGCACGACCACCAATTCAAAAATAATAGGAATGCACCAACTCACGACAATGAGCGCGCCGAGATAGCCCGCCGCGCCAAATCCGGGAATCTTCCATGTGCGAACGCGCACATTGTAAAAGAGCAACCCCGCGAGAACAACCAGCCCCAAAAGCATCAGATAATAAACCCATATCTGGATATTGAGATCTGTATAACCCGCGCCAAAAAAAGCTTCTTTGCGAAAAGAATAGAGCAGTTCATATTTTTTTAACCAATACCCCCACGCGAGTAATAGAGCGAGAATAGCGGCGAGAATCGAAACGTGTGCTCGCACATATGGCGTCGTAATCCAGCGCTTATCATCGTATCGAAGCGCTCTATCCTGATGATAGGAAACAACCGTAGCAATCCCCGTCACAATAACTGCGGAAATAAGCCAACCCTGCAGAAAATTGTACAGCGGCAAGCTAAAAACATAAAATGCGATGTCGTGACCAAATATGGGATCAGCCAGATCAAAAGAGGTGGGATTGACGTATTTTAGAACAACTGACCAGGCCGTGGTGCCAGCAACACCCATAAAAAAGGACAACAGCGCGACAATCCCAATCCAGGCGTAACGCTGTCGGAGAGAGTGATCAGGCGGTATGGGAACAGCGCCATCGATAATAACCTCAAGCGCCATGACGCGGGTGGGCTGTCCATAGCGCCGAGCAGCGACAATACTGATACCGCAAATCAGTGCAAAAACACTTCCAAATGCGAAAAAGGCGAGGGTTTTGGTGCGTATAATGGTGATAAATACGTCGTGAAAACCGAGTGATGAAAACCAGAGATAATCGGTATAAACCACCGAGAGCAGCCTCAGCCCAACAAAAGCTGCAAAAACAGCAAAACCCAAAATGAGAAGAACAAACGCGCGTTTTGTCATAAAAAATTCCGTTCAGAATGATGGCAATAGCGTTTTTAAAGTAAAATAAACAAACAGGTTGAACAAGGTTTTTGTCCGCGCCCAGACTTGACAGAGATACATAGCGGGTGTATTATAGATAGCCTGCTCACAGGCGTAACCATACCTTGTATCTCAATAAAAAGGCAGAAAGATGGACGTTATCGAAGAAGTATATGCCCCTCGCACAAAACATCCCGTCGATCCCGAGGATCTCGCACATCGCGAATTGCGTCGGGACGAATTCTGGCGACACATCCCCGCTTTTGCAGACATAGACGCGCGCACCTTTCACTCGCACATCTTTCAGATGCGCCATTCAATAACCAGCGTGGGCAAATTGATGCGAGTACTCGAGGATCGGGTATCCAATGACTTTTATCAAGAAGTCGCAGCGGGCCTGCAACACGCGCCCATGAGTGTGCGGATTTCGCCGTATATCACGAGCTTGATCAATTGGGATGACCCATATCGCGATCCGATTCGCAAACAATTTTTGTCTCTCAGATGCGAGCAAGAGCACGATCACCCCGAATTGCACCTCGATTCGCTCAATGAATTGGGAGACGCCCCCGTTGATGGATTGACACATCGCTATCCAGACCGCGTGTTATTCCTCGTATTGGACACCTGTCCTGTATATTGCCGATTTTGCACCCGCAGCTATGCCGTGGGACTGGATACAGAAGATGTAGAAAAGGTAAATCTGCGGGTCAATCGCGAGCGATGGGACAATGCGATTGGGTATATTCAATCGCGCCCCGAAATCGAAGACGTCGTAGTCAGCGGCGGCGACATGTATCAGCTCAAAGCCGATCAACTCGAAGAATTGGGCAATCGCCTGCTGGATATCGACCACATCCGGCGATTTCGCTTTGCGACCAAAGGCCCGGCGGTCATGCCACAAAAACTCGTCACAGATGATGCCTGGGTAGATGCGCTGACGCGCGTGGTAGATCGCGGGCGCAAAATGCACAAAGAAGTCGTCCTGCACACCCATTTTAATCACCCCGCCGAAATCACCGGCATTACCCAGGACGGGCTTAATCGGCTGCAGTCCCGCGGAATAACAATACGCAACCAGGCAGTACTTCAAAGCGGCGTGAATAGCAGCACCGAGACAATGAGACTCCTGGTCAAGCGATTGAGCTACTTAAACGTACAACCCTATTACGTATATTTCCACGACCTCGTGCGCGGCGTTGAAGACCTGCGTACAACGCTCGACGATGGCCTCGCCATTGAAAAAGCCATACGCGGCACCACATCCGGGTTCAACATGCCCACATTTATTGTAGATACATTGGGCGGTGGCGGAAAACGAGACGCACACTCTTACGAGTATTACAACCGGGAAACCGGAATCGCCGTCTATATCAGTCCCGTAGTAAAACCCGATACATTTTTCTTTTATTTTGATCCACTCTGGCGTTTGCGCGAAGATATTCAAGCGCGATGGCAGGACGATGTGGAAAGGGAAAAAATGAAAGCCGAGGCCATAGAGGCTGCGCGGTAATACACAGCAAATACAACAAAAAGGGGCAACCTGAAAAGGTCGCCCCTTTTTTCGAACACATCTATCGTCAATCTACCGCTCCATTCAGCCAGCGCACCAGAGCCTTATCCGGATCGACAACTTCATCCAAAGAAGTGTAATAATAATCTTCCCAGCCGTGTTCTGGCAAACCAGTAAAAAGCATAAGATTAAGCGCATAGTCTTCTGAATCGGTACAGCGGCGAAAATCGTCTCGAAACAAAAAGGTCTTTTTCCCTAAAGCAATGGCAATCCCGAGTTCAACCATCACACCCTCATCGGGCGGCGTGCCATTGACAATGGCAAATATCGCGTCTGATTCTTTGACATCGCGCACATCTGCCTGCCCGATTTGATACGCCCATCCGGGCTGTGCCTTGTCAATCTGATTATTGCGTCCAAACGGTTCCCACACTTCTGCGCCGAGAGACTCGAGCACCTGAACAAACTCGGGCAAAAGTTTCTGTTTCTGTTGAGACGAAAAACCGTAGGGACTGGCGAGATAGATAATTCTGGACATGAGATTATTCTCCTCGTAAAAAATCAATCTATAACCAAGATATAGAAACGAGTTTCCCGATTGTCAAGAAGCATTATATTGTGGAACAGCGTATAACTACTTAGCGGTTCACTGGGTGTGGGGACAATTCCTTGGGATTCTTACCTGAAAAGGGCAATGCGCGGTTCAACTTTATTGTGGGGACATTAAATGGTGGCATCTTCGCATTTGGCACGGCATTTTTAGACCCCACCACAGTCTTACCCGTTTTTATTCGGCATTTTACAACCTCAGATACGCTGGTCGGCCTGGCCGCATCTCTACACCGCGCAGGTTGGCATTTGCCCCAATTGCTCGTGGCGGGATATCTGGAGCGGCGTGCGCGTCGGTTACCTGTTTATAGACAAGCCAACCTCATGCGCATGTCGCTGATCTGGGCAATCGTGCCACTGCTCGCGTGGTACGGACTCGAGCGCCCCAGTCTGGTATTGAGCAGCTTTCTCATCCTATACGGCATCGCTTCTCTTTTTGGTGGCCCCGCGGGCAATGCCTATACAGATATTGTGGGCAGATCTCTGCCGAGGTCGCACACGGGATTATTTTACGCATCCCGTTCATTTCTCGGCGGCATATTGAGCATTCTCGCAGGTCTATTGGTCAAGTATTTTCTCGACTCAGATAGCGGTTATGACTTTCCGATAAATTACGTCATGATCTTCGCGCTGGGTGCAGGGATGATGAGCCTGGGCATCGGGTGTTTCTGTCTGGTTCGAGAGCCAGAAGGCGAGATGGGCACGACCCACCGAAATGCCATTCAGGTGATTCGCGGTATTCCTCAATTGTTGCGCCGCGATCACAACTTCGGTCGATTTCTCCTGGTTCAAATGCTGGCATCGGGCATCGGATTCTCGCTCCCGTTTTACGTGGTACTCGCCCAGGAGACATTTTACATCTCGGAAAGCACAGTCGGCTTTTTTTTGGCCATACAAACCATAGGCGCAGCTATTTTTAATATAATATGGGGAAGACTCTCGCTCAATTACGGAAACCACCGCGTGGTCTTGTTCGCCGTATTGGGCGTGGCTTCAATTCCGTGTATGGCATTGATCTTGAGCAACCAGGCGAGTTTGTTGCAACACGCGTCTGAATGGATAATCGCGGCGTGTTTTTCGCCAATTTTTCTCTTGATAGGCGGAACGACAACAGGCATCTTTATCGGATTCAAAAGTTATCTTCTGGACATTGCGCCAGCAGAGCGTCGCCCAACCTATATCGGCATCACCAACACCGTCCTGGGCATTGGTTCGCTCTATCCCATATTTGGAGGCGTACTCGCAGACCTCGTACATCTCCAAGGTGTATTTGCCCTATCAGCCACAACCGTTTTGGTGGGATTCTGGCTGTGTTTTTACATGAAAGCTTCGAGTTATTAATATTCTCCAGGGAGTGAAAAATGCCCAAACAACCCAATATTCTATTCGCATTTACCGACCAGCAACGCTGGGACACCATTCACGCGGCAGGCAATCCGCATATTCGCACACCAGTGATGGATCGGTTGTGTCATGAAGGAGTAAATTTTACCAAAGGATACACGCCCTCGCCCGTTTGCGTGTCAGCCCGCGCATCCCTTATTACCGGCCAATACCCGCACAAAAATGGGTGCTTTGACAATGGATTTCGACAACCGACAGACCGTCCATCGCTAATGGACCTCCTCTCACAGGGCGGGTACCTCTGTCACGGAGTGGGCAAAATGCACTTTACCGGGGATCGTGGAGGACTGCGGGGATTTCACGCACGAGATGTACAGGAAGAAATTTCGGGAACGATTGATACAAACGATTATCTAAAATACTTGCATGCACACGGCTATGACTATGTACATGACCCAATGGGTGCAAGAGGAGAAATGTATTATATCCCGCAAATTTCTCAACTCCCCGCACGCCATCATCCAACGGCCTGGGTCGCAGACCGCAGCATTGACTTTCTGAAAAACCGCGACACATCCAAACCGTTCTTCCTCTGGTCGAGTTTTATCCATCCGCACCCGCCCTTCTCACCGCCAACACCCTGGAACAAACTCTATCGCGGTTCCTTAATGCCCTTTCCCAAACGCCCCGATGACATGGAAGATCTGTGGACACATTTCAATCGCCATCAGAATCGATACAAATACCGCGATGCGGGATTGGACAATCGCATGTTGCAGGTCATGCGCGGGTATTACTGGGCGTGTATATCTTTCATCGACTACAGCGTGGGCCGGATCATTGACGAACTCGAACAACAGGGCGAACTGGACAACACCCTCATTGCCTGGTCATCGGATCACGGTGAACTACTGGGGGATTACAACTGTTTTGGCAAGCGCAGCTTTCTCGATGCAGCGGCCCGAGTCCCCATGCTGGTGCGCTATCCCGAGCGTTTCCCCCGCGGTATTGTAGAAGAAACACCGTGTGGATTGATGGATCTGATCCCGACATTTTTGGGCGCAGCAGGCATTTCCCATCACAACGCAGATTTAGATGGTCTGGACATGGCCGATCTCGTAGGCAATGGGCGCGAACGAATGATTTACGGTCAGATCCAGCGCGGGCAACGGGGTATGTACATGGCCTATGACGGCAACTTGAAATACATCTATTCAGCCGGTGACCAAAAGGAATACCTGCTCGATCACCGCACAGATGCAGAGGAAACGCGCAACTGTGCGTACAATATCCTGTACGCTTCCGAGGTAAAAACAATGCGCGAAAAACTAATAGGCTTTTTCCAAAACGAAAACTATACCGAACCTCTAGATGGCGACCAATGGAAAGACTTTGGCGCAATAGCTGACCCCAAAAGTGTGGATGCAAATTTGTTAATCCAGGATGCGGGATGGGCGGTTCCCCTCTACAATATCCCCGGATATTCAAGAGACTGAATCCCCCTCTTCCCTTTCAAATCTTTCAAGCAACCACCCGCATTGTGAACAAAATATTCACATAAAAAAGAAAAAAAGCCCATTTACCGGGCTTTTTTTTTGGCATAAATATTGCTTACATGTATCCCTAAAAACGCACCCCTCAAACGAGACATTATGTGTGACCACGCTATACCCTGGCTGGTACTCTACGCGGTACCGGGCCTGGGTCCCGCCGCCTATTGCGCGCTTCTCGAGCATTTTGAAACGCCGGAAAATATACTCTTACAATCTCCCAGAGCACTGTGCGAAATCCCCGGCATTGGTCCCAGTACCGCACAATCTATCTCTACCAATCGGGACTGGAATTGGGCGCGAGACCAGGTTTCACGCGCAAAAGACCTCGACATCCATATCTGCACACTCACCGATCCCCTCTATCCCGAAATTTTAACCCAGATCTACGCCCCACCGCCCCTGCTCTTTGCAAAAGGCGACATAAGCCTGTGCCATAGCCCCACCATAAGCATTGTCGGCTCGCGCTCTTTCACGCCTTATGGACGGGAAACCGCACATCGCCTGGGAAGTGATCTCGCCAGAGCGGGAATAACAGTAGTCAGCGGAATGGCCGTTGGCATTGATACCCATGCACACCGTGGAGCGCTCGAACACGGCGCAACAGCAGCAGTGCTTGGCAGCAGCCTCGATTGCCCCTATCCACCAGAAAATCGCACCCTATTTCAACAAATATGTAAACGCGGTGTGGTCTTCTCAGAGTTTCCGCTGGGCACCAGCCCTGAAGCCCACAACTTCCCAAGACGCAACCGCATCATCAGTGGCTTGAGCCTCGGCACAGTCGTTGTTGAAGCTGGCAAACAGAGCGGCGCACTCATCACCGCCCAATTTGCACTTGATCAGAACCGCGATGTCTTTGCCGTACCTGGTCCGATTTACTCGGGAAAAAGTCAGGGCACAAATAGCCTTCTCAGCCAGGGGGCCATTCTCGTGCAGACAGCGCAAGACATCTTGAGCGAAATTGAACATCAGTCAGCACTCCCCCCTCAACCCACTGAGCAACCCTCTCTCTCTGAACGGGAACAACGCGTATGGGACGCTCTTGCCAACCTGTCTGAAGATGCGCCCTCCGTACATATTGACGCCCTCGCCAGAGCCGTGGAATTCTCTTCTGGAGAGACCCTCAACATCCTCTTGAGTCTCGAAATCCAGGGCCATGTCGAACAACTGCCGGGCATGCATTTCAGACAAAAAAAATAAAAAAAAGTAGGTGCGGGTTTGAAACCCGCACCTACGGATCAACGGATCGTCCGCCCCGTCTAAAAAGACCGCATCA
>JAPPAB010000167.1 GCA_026705765.1 Gemmatimonadota bacterium | reverse complement strand
CCCACCAGCATCAAGTTCAACAAATCCTTATCGTGATGCACTAAGACCTGATCGATAATCGTCTGCATAAAAATAGGCGATGCCAGACCGAACAAACTGAGCACCAGAGACGCCAGCAATACCTCAATCAAAATACTTGTATAGGGTCTGATCAGAGGAAAAAACCGCTTAAAAGAAGACTGAGACGGTTCATTCTCTGCTACCTGATCCGTATAGTCCAGCAACAGTGCCATATTTGTCCAGCCCTTCTCAAACTCTGCCCGCGACAGCTTGCGAATGCCCACGCCGGGATCTGCTATCTTCACCTCCTTTTTATTTATCTGATACAAGACCACAAAATGATTGCCTTCCCAGTGTAGAATAGCCGGCAATTCTGTACGCATCAGAGCTTCATACCCCGTGCGCACACCGCGGGTAACAAAACCTATGGTTTCCGCAGCCTCGGCCAACGCCGCCATCGACGTGCCATACCGCGACACATTGGACATATCGCGCAGCCTGTTCAATCCAATAGGCATCTTGTAATACTTACAAATCATGCCCAAACACGCCGCACCACAATCCGATTGATCGTGCTGCTTCAAAAACGGGAAGCGAAACCATGTGGGCACTTGTGGTTTTTCACCGTCTATTCTGATATTGACCACATTGGATGCCGTACTGGACTTCTGGCCTTCTTCCTCTGCCCGAACAACCGTTGGCTTAGGTTGCGCTTGTCGCAACAATACCCCATTCGATCCCCGATCTCCACGCGATATGCGCCCTCTTTCCAGCGCTTCTTCAAATCCCGGCATCATAGCTTTTAACTTATTAAAATCGCTTTTATCTATATAAAAGAGCACACTATCACGCCGACTGCGAATCACCCTTTTGTCGTCTGATAAATCTTCATCGCCAAAATAATCCCCCGGACGTAAAATCACCGTGTCTCCATTTTCCAACACTGCCTTCAACTGACCGCTGCCAATCAAATAAAACCGCTGTCCGAATTGCCCCCGGTCAACAACCGTCACACCCTTCTCAACCGCCTCGCGCTTCAACCGTGCAAACAACACCCGCATCGCTTCACCCGGAACATCTCCTTTCAAAAATCGCGTAAAATCCCGATACGCAATACAGGCAATCTGTTCTTCGAGGTAGTCTTTCACATCAGAACTTTTTCTCACAGCCTTAAAAAACTCATCCTTCGGCACTTGCAATACATCAGCATCCTCAACCGCTCGCACCGTTGCCCGATGTCCTTGCCTGGTCAACAAGGCCCCTTCGCCAAAGTGATCGCCCGCATACAAATAGCCCACAGTCATCGAGGTGCCATTCCCATCCTGCTTCATCACCCGCAACCGTCCAGACTGCACAATGTAAAACGCCTCACCTTCTTGCCCCTGTTGAAACACAACACTTCCAAAGGGAAAGTGAACAGATTGTGACCGAACTGAGTTTTTGGCAAAAAAGTGCGAAAGGTTCATGTTTTCTCTATTATTCCCTGTAGCCTATGTCTCAAGAAGTGGATTTCCCGAAATATTGAGCAAACGTCAAAAAATCTGAAAAATTAATCTGTCCATCTTGGTTTAAGTCGAAAATAGGATTAAATCCGATTGTAGTCTGGTCTTTCCCGAAATTCTGGACGAACAGCAAAAAATCCTCGAAATCTATCTGCCCATTCTCATTAAAATCAACCGAGCGAATAACCGCCTGCTCCCAGGTACGCGTTGTACCCATAAATACCAAGATTGCATCAGTATCGATATTTAGGTCACTTTCCAAAATCAACACATCCCGCCCCTGTTTTGATATCTTATAGGTTATATCCCCTGAAGGATACTTTAATGCCAGCAATTCGTCATACAACTGGCTAAACTCTTCCGCATCTCTCTGTGTCCCAACTCGTATAGATCATTAAAAGCAAAGCATTGCCATCTCGCGTTCGAAAAATTACATATCGATCCCCATTCCATCCGGCAGCAGCTACTTTACCCCGACTATCCATGTCAAATTCAGAAAAGATGATACGCCACATGAGTTCTCCCAGCGTATTCTTATCCACCATTTCCCATTCATTAAAGATAGCTTCTTGTTGAAATGGCGGCCAAGTCAGTTGATCCGGTGTTTCATCAGACAACCACTTTGCAGGATGCAAAATCTGCTCGGTCGAGACAGGAGGTTGTGTGTACAACCGATCAATATTCTCCCACCCCCGTTTCTGAATGTGATAAACAAAATTCATTCCAAGTTGATAAACGCCGATTTGTTGCAAAATCATAAAATCAGGAAGCGCATCTATCGCCTCAATGGCGGCCTGTGCATTATTTTGTAATGAGACAACTTTTTTCATCTGTTCGCGGAGTGTCTCAACATCCAACTGCGTTTGGATATCAATCACGTTTTGTAAGAGTTCATATTCGGGCACCTGTCCAATCAGATTTTTCAGCGTCCAAACCGTCTGGATGTAAGTGGCCTCGCCTTCTACGACAGCTTGACGAGCGAGCATCCCGTCTGCACTTAAAGTATTGATCTGAGCAAATAGGAATTGGTTGAGGTCAAAGTGCTGGTCCTGAAGACCATGACAAAGTTCATGGGCCAATAAACCGTCTAACAAATCTGTGGGTAGATTCTGCATAATCAAATAGAATTTATCTACATCGGGATCGTAATATGCAGCGACCTGGCTTTTGGAAAAGGAGATAAAATCAGAATGGTCTAAGGCCAGATTTCCCCTGTACAGACCCAGTTTTCGGATCACGCGATCATAGTATTTCCAGTCCAGACCGGAATTTTGTAGTGCGGACTGCCGTTCGAGATATGCTTCAAGTTCGGAAGTGCTTTGAATACCTACATTAATGGACTGCTTAAAGGAGCGTTCCCGAATTTGAGCGATTTCCCCTTCAATTGTGCCAGCCCTCAAGCGCAGTTGTGCAAGAGTCTGAGCATAGACAGAACAGTTCGAGAAAACAGCGAAAATACAAAACAATAGCCCAAGATATCTGATGAACATTATCTGTGCTCCTTCCTTTTTACTTTCCCACCAAAACTTCAATCCCCTTTTCAAGCACCAGATCTCCCGCATCAGGAGAACCGGAAGAACCGACAACAATATCGGGGGGAATACCCGTACCTTCATAGCTTATCATATCCACGGAAACGACCTTTGAAATCGTGAGTTGGTAAGTCCATCTATTGGGCAATTGACCTTGTTTGGTGGATCCAAGAGCACCTGCGGTCGAACTGCCAACAACCGTAACATGTGGGAGTTCTCTCAGAGCCAAAACAAAGTGTTCAGCAGCACTCGCGGTATTTTTCCCAACGAGCAAAGCAATGGGTCTGGTATATTGCCGCACGCCAGCAGGTTCTATTTGTAATTCAAAAAGAGGTGTAAAGTCAGACCCCCTGGGACGATTGCGAAATTGTGCATAGCCATATATGTGTGGTGAATCAATAAAACGCGCCATAGTTGCTCTACTGATATGCCCAAACCCGCCACCGTTTAGTCTCAAATCAATGATTACACCAGAAGTCGTGTGTAACTGCTCTAATGCAGCATCAATATCGCGTTCCCAATTTTTAATCGACTCGTCTGAAAAGTCAGGAATCAAGATATATCCGATATGTTCCTGGATAATACCATACAGAATACTGCCCTGACTGCGTATATTTCCAACATAATTTCTAACACTGCCCAAATCGAAAGATTCATCCCTGTCCCGATTGCCCAACGTAATTGTAAAAGTTGTATCTCTTCCGGCTGTTCGCGGATCGAAAGTCACAGGCTCACCACTATGGCCTGATGTAAATCTGGCGAATGGAGTAACAAGACGGACATGCCGATCATAGAGATGTTCCAACATAAGAACACAGATTGCAAAAAGTTCCTCTTGAGTGGAATGGTCTGTGACCAAAGGACGATAAGCATTGTAAAGCGCGCCCCAATCGACATTTTTGACCTCAAACAGTGCGTAAAAATCATTAAACTCTTGCCAGAGAATTTCAAAATTGTGTTCGGGAGACTGATCAAAATCACCGCCTATAATCGACTTTCCACAGGATAATAAAAAGACACAGGTGACAACGATACATAGTGTGCGTAACATATTACTTGACCTTGTAAGCAAAACCGATCAGGAGATTATGCGCGAACATAGAGGCTGTGCGTTCATACCTTCGCGCACGCTGATAATCCATGCGATAGAGTGTATAAAATTGTATGGATGAGGACAGCCGGTTTGCATATTGAACTCCGATATTAAAATTCAGAAAGCGGTTCCATAATACCAGATCACCATTGAATATATTCGCCGCGGCTTCCCGAATAGACACGATTCCAGATGAGTGCGGCACATAATACGATATAATACTGCTGCCGGTATATGCCCTGAGATGATGCCGGGGCTTGAGAAGATAGTCACCAACAATTGCAAAACCCAGGCCAAAATCCATATCGAAAATAAGTTGGGAATGTATAGGAGGATGGACATATTCTTTGAAATAAACTTCCAATTTCATCCCCCCCATAATGCCCAATTTCATCTTATTTTGAAGATATGATGCCAAATAACGACCATAGAAGTATTCTTCACTTTGAAGATACACGATATTTACACTTGTCCCGGAAGCATATAGTTTACCACGACCGAATGTAAGAAAACTGGAACTAAAACTACTATCTCCCTGGGTTAGGGATAGCAAGGCAATGGATCGCGTCTGATCTTCGTATCGCAAGTAGGAACCCAATTCATCTTTTAAGTAAAATTGCGACAGACCTCCCAGGATCCCATACCATTTCTCGCTTTCTTTCTTCTTCTTAGCCTTCGTACTTTCTTTGTTCTGTTCTTCACCAAAAGCATCCACTCCCCCAATCACCAAACACAAAACAATCAGTATTCTTATCATTTTATCGACCTATTAGGACTAAAAAATTTCCAATTGAATGTATACCGCTTGATCTGTCGATATGACATCATATTAACGGTTGAATCCGATTTCATTTAGCGAACGTGGTTACCAAAACGACAGGTAATCAACCCCCATCTTCTTCATCTCCACAATCGATCTCAGCCGTTATTTCATTATCATCAATGTCGTAACTAATAGTGATATGTGGATCTGGACATTCTGGAAATTCTGGGTCTGGAATTGATTCGCCAATAAACCAACCTGCGGCTGCGATTCCGACTGCAATAATGCATGCTTCGAGAACCCACCCACCTTCGGTATGATTCATCTGCACAGAATCCAGAGATTCTTGATGCACTGGCAAATTGGTGCAGATTACTGATGGGGAATCAGGTATCGGCAAAACAGGTTCTTGATAGGCTGAAACGGCAAGGCTCATGGTGCTTTCCTTTCAAGTGATGACTTCAAATGAAGTCTATGGATTTGGTGGAATTTTAAACTACTAACCTGAACCGGAGCCAGCCCTTACATCAAAGGCTGACCCCGATCTCACTTGGTGTAGGAGATTATACCGAAACGACGGATAATCAACCCCCGTCTTCATCTCCACAATCAATTTCAGCTATCAGTTCTT
This sequence comes from Gemmatimonadota bacterium, assembly GCA_026705765.1. NCBI lineage: Bacteria > Pseudomonadati > Gemmatimonadota > Gemmatimonadota bacterium. The sequence continues at coordinate 45,433 of JAPPAB010000167.1, read as the reverse complement.
GATCATCAAAGTCGTAACTAATAGTGATATGTGGATCGTCGCAGTCTGGAAGTGCGTCTTCAACGGCGTCTTCAATGGCTTCGCCAATCAACCAACCTGCGACTACGATTCCGGCTGCAATAATGCATTTGCTTCGTCTAAAAGTTTTAGTGCGCAATTGTATTCACTACAATTGCGCAACACATCTGCATAATCGCACAAAAAATCAATAGCATCTGCAGGTAATTCAAAAACGTCATCCGCTGTCCAGTCCCTCACTGCCTCGAACCGTCTCAATGCCTGGCGATACGCTTGTACCTCCAATGCTTTTTTACCCGCCAGACACATATATTTTACAGACTTATCTCGTTCTTCTGCCGCAGCAAAATGATCCGCTAATTCTTCGGTCAATTCTTCTATATCTTCCGTCTCTTCCAGAGCATTGCCAATTTCTCGATGTAACAGACGCCGCCGCACACCTTGCATACGATTGTAAATTGCACACCGACACAACTCCTGTGAAAAACGATATTGATCTTCATCCTCTCCACAAGCTGTCAAAAGCCCTTCTGCAATCAGGTCGTCCAATAAATCCAATAGCTCCAACTCATCACCGCGCCAAACCGCAGCCAATAATTCAAAAGAAAAATCACTCAGAAAAACACAGGCGTATTCCAGCACCCGCTGTTGCACATCAGGCAGGGTAGTTATGCGCCTGTACAAAACCTCTGAAATATCATCGGATAATAGTGTTTCCGGAAACTCTCCCCACTGCCAATCGCCAGACACATTCTGCCGAACCACATCGGCATTCACCAGTGTCCTCACCGCCTCCACCACAAACAGGGGCTGCCCACCTGTCTCTCTGAACAGGGTTTGCAAGGCATCAGAAGGTATGGACCGCTCTCCCAACATTGACGCCGCTAAATATCCCACCTCTTCTTGTTGTAAATTCTCCAACTGAATCTGAGTCGCCTCAGCAAGTTCATTGCTGTGTATAAAATTCTCAATTTCTTTTGGAAGGGGTTCCAGGTTAGACCATCGACAGGTCAGGCATAACAAAAACGGGCACGGCTCTGGATCGCGCAACACATACTGCAAAAATTCCAATGTCAATTCATCAAGCCATTGAATATCTTCCAAACACAGCACAATGGGCTGTTTCTGCCGCAGAGTTTTTAATAACTGCAACCAACGCTCCATAACAGAAAACTTATCCGATTTTACCGGATCGGGTAACTCTGCCACCAAATCCGTCGTTCCTTGAAAAGCATCGATCAATGCACCGTATATTTGTCCGCCCTCTTCCTGACCAGACCCTTTCAAACACAGAAAATCATGGATCAGCGCATCGCCCAATAGTTCTTCGACCAATCTTGTTTTTCCCACCCCTGACTCACCAGAGATCAAAACTACGCGCTGTTTGCCATCCTGTACATCCTTCAACATCGCACTCAGTATCTTCATTTCAGATTCCCGCCCAACAAATTGCGGGCGCACAACTTTTCTATGCACATCGCGCTGCTCGTCATCGGATAGCACAAACCCCGATGATGCCACACCATTTAACGCCTGCACCAGTTCCTCTGCCGACTGATAGCGATCAACAGGCTCTTTTGCCAGCAACTTCAGCACAATTTCTTGCGTCTGGGCTGGAACCTCGACATGGGCTTCACCCATTGATGGCGGTGACTCTCGAATATGCTTCAGAATAACAGACACCGGATTTTGTCCAGAAAAGGGAGGTGCGCCCGTGAGCATCTCATATAAGATCACGCCCAATGAATACAAATCTGACCGGTGATCCACCCAGAGCCCCTTACCCTGCTCTGGCGACATATATTCTGCTGTGCCAATCGCCGTGCCCTCCTGTGTAATGGAAATACTATGCAGATGCCTGAATTTCGCCAGCCCCATATCCAGGATCGTGGTCTCAATCCCCTCTTCTGTTTCCAGAACCATAATATTGGAGGGTTTGAGATCGCGATGCACTGCACCCTGCGCGTGGATATAAGCCAAACCCTCGACAATTTGTTGTATCAAATCAAAAAAGTGAGACGCCCGAAATTGCTCTAACAGTACACGATCGGCAATTATCTTTTCCAATGTCTTCCCAGGCAAATATTCCATTGTAAAATAGGGACGCTCTTCGGCAAAGCCCCAGGTGTATGTGCGGACCAGGCGCGGATGCTGAAATCTGTTCAACACCTGAAACTCTCTGTGAAAACGGCGGCGCACAGCCTGCTCATCCATCATTTCATTCAAAATTTTGAGCGCGCACTCCCGGTCTTGTTCCAGATCCAAAACCCGATACACTTCGCCCATGCCCCCGGCTCCCAGGTGCGCCTGGATTTGGTATCTTTTGTCGAGAATGGTGTCAATTACATGATCCGTTCTACTTTCTCCAGATCAACAAGACTTTGGAAGCCATTTTAAAACGTTTGCGAACTGATTGGTGATTTCAAAAGAATTAATTGAAATTCTATTGTAATTCACTATAATAATAATTTTATATTACAGTAGTTAGCCAAAAGAGTCGTGGAGAAACAAAATGTCTAAAAACAAATCTCTCAAACAACGAGTCGCTACAATTTTAGAAGCCTACGATCAGCAGGGCATTCACCGAACAGGAACAATAGGAGACACGGAAAACGCACACTATTTGGTCGAACAAATAAAAGCAACGGGCCAAAAACCTCTATTGACAAAATTTCGGCATTTGCGCGTTGATCCAATACAGTCGGAGCTTCAAATCGGCAACGACACAATTCAAGGCGTACCCTTTTTTGACGGCACATTTACAGATAAAAATGGCGTAAGAGGGCAGATGGGTGGTCCAGAAGATAACACACCCATAGCAGTGGGACACCACCTGACCAATCGGGGATGGGACAAACCCCAACTTGCCCATGCGCGGAGGCGGAACAAAATCAAAGCCATGATCGCGATATGCAAACGAACCCACTCCGAAGACGTGCGCGGATTGACACCGACCAATGCAGAGAATTTTACAACACCTTTTGGACCGCCCGTATTACAGGTACCAGACAGTGCCGAAGAGCGCATCGCAGAAGCCATATCTGCTAATAAAAAAGCGCGCGTAATTGCCCATGTAGTGCGCACCGAAGTCCAGGCACTGAATGTTGAAACGCGAATACAGGGCAAAAATTCATCTCTATCTCCGCTCGTAGTCATCACTCCGAGAAGTGGCTGGTGGCAATGTGTATCGGAACGCGGAGGTGGAATAGCCTGTTGGCTCGAAATGATCCGCGCCCTCTCTGAACATCAGCCGCAACGAGACGTGTGGTTTGTCGCAAGCACGGGACACGAATTGGGACACCTGGGATTGGATTTCTTCCTCTCGCACCACCGTCCATTGATCAAAGCGGCGCACATCTGGATTCATCTGGGCGCGAATTTTGCGGCTGCAAACTGTCCCATAAGACTTCAAGCGTCGCGCGAGGAATTGGCGCAATTGGCCCATCGAGCCATCGCGGAGACCGGTGTCTCTGCAATTGACTTTACACCTGTTGGCACGCGCCCTGGCGGCGAAGCGCGGAATATCTACGACAGAGGCGGGCAATATATTTCCATCACAGGTCGCAATCGCCTCTTCCATCATCCCACCGACCGCTGGCCCCTTGCAATCGACCTGCAAAAAATTGTACGCCTCATCCAAGCGTTGACCAAACTGACAGTGCAACTGGCCGACTCAGACGATCTTATGTAGCGACGCGTTTTTGCACCAACATCAGAACAAGTAAAATAGCTCCGCCAATCGCGTGACCGACCAGATTCCAATTCTCGGCATTGTCGAAAACCTGCACGATCTTCAAAAAAGAAACGATTTCCTGAAAAGGCCAAAGCAACAGCACCGCTGCCACCAGAAACAAGACGCGGTATAATACACTCAGCGACACCATGTGAAAACCCTCAGAAGCCGCCGCAAAACACAGCAGGCCGAGAAGAGCGGCAATCGCTGTCTCAACAACGCGCCAGGTCTCCCCTTCAAAAAGAATGGGCGTATAGCAAAAAAGCAGAGGAATAAAATAAATACCCTTGGCAATGCGCCACGACTCAAAACCCGTACGCAGCGGATTTGCCCCCGCAATACCCGCAGCGGAATACGCAGCCAGACAAACCGGCGGCGTAACATTGGCATCCTGTGAATACCAGAAAATCAGCAAATGCGCCGCAATCAAACTCACCCCCAGATTGGTCAGCGCAGGCGCAGCCAGCACCGCGAGCACGATATAAGAAGCCGTCACCGGCAAGCCCATGCCCAGAATCAGGGACGCAATGGCAATGAGCACAACAGTAATAAGCACACTGCTTCCGGCAATCGCTGAAATGAGCAAAGAAAATTTGATCCCAACGCCAACCATCAGCACCACACCCACAATAATACCCGCACACAGCAGAATAATACCCGTGGTAATCATATTGTGAGCACCCAGCGCAAGTGCATCGACAATATCTCGGATATTCATGCGCGTATTCTTATTCAACCAACTCGCAACAACAATGCTCGCTGTTCCCGTTGCCGCGGCAAACGTAGGTGTAAAACCGTAGATCAGTGTACCCACCAGCACCACAATAGGAATCGCAAAATGCCAGCCTTCTCGGATCGTATCGCGGATATTTGGGAGTTCCGAAGCAGGCAGGGGCGCAATCCCTCTTTTTCGCGCGCGAAAATGAATAAAAAAAGTAACACTTAAAAAATAGATAAGCGCGGGAATAAAGGACACAGCGACAATGGTCAAATAGGGAATTTGCGTCCACTGACTCATAATAAACGCACCCGCACCCATAATCGGCGGCATGAGTTGACCACCTGTAGATGCCGCCGCCTCGACCGCGCCTGAAAACGTAGGCGAAAAGCCCGTGCGCTTCATCATCGGAATAGTAAGCGAACCCGACCCCACCGTATTCGCCACAGCACTCCCCGAAATTGAACCGAGCATACCACTGGCAAAAACCGCCATCTTTGCCGGCCCGCCCACTGTGCGCCCGAGCAGCGCGAGCGCCAGACGAATCATAAAATCGCCCGCACCCGAACGCAGGAGAAACGCGCCAAAAAGCACAAAAAGCGCGACAAAAGTAGATGAAATAGTCGCAATCGTCCCAAAAATACCATCGGGTGCGAAATACATGCGATACAACAAGCGCGGAAATGACACACCGGGAAACGCCCATATACCCGAAATATACCGCCCCCAAAAAAGCGCGTACGTGAGAAATACAAGCGCGAGCAGCGGAATAAAAAAACCGGTCGTACGGCGGGTAATCTCGAGCAAAAGGAGAATCGCGATACCCGCAAAAATGAGATCCGCCGTATTCGGCACCTCATTGCGGGCGTGCAGCGCATCCTCAAAAAACACGAGATAAAGGGCGGTGACGAGAGAGAGAACGGCAAAAATATAATCGAGAATCAGCGTGCGCGAGGCATAGCGCGAAGAAACGGGATAAAGCAGATATCCCAAAAAAAGAATGAAGGCATAATGGGTGGCATTGCGCTGCAATTCGGGCAAAACGCCCAGCGTATTGCTCCACAGGTGAAACAGAGACAGGCAGACCCCCACAACAACGACCAGCACCTGATGCCTGCCAGTAAGCACGCGATGGGGTGTACTCACTTCGCCGCCCTGTTCAAATTCGGAATTCAAACCTATTCCCCTATCAGAGACGGCGAAATATCGATACCCTTCTCGCTATAATAGCGCGCGGCACCCGCATGCAGGGGAACAGCCAGGCCCATCGTGGCTTTCTCGAGAGACATTGCGAGCGTGGCCTTGTGGATATTTTGAATCTCCTCTAAATTCTCATAAATAGTTCTTGTAATCTCATAGACCACATCCTCGGGCAAATCTGCTCTACACGCCAAAAAATTGGGTTGTGCAATCGTCTCAATCGCTTCGGACTGCCCGGGATACGTATTGGCCGGAATAATATAGCGCGTCCACATGGGAAACACATTTTGGATCGCCGCGAGATGATCATCGCTAAAAGCAAGCACAGAAACCCCGTCCGCACCGAGCTGAGCAAAAGCCTGCGTCACAGCAGCCACGGGCGGACCAGCCGAAAGCGTCGCCCCTGCAATACGGCCGTCAATCATAGCCTGAGCAGACGGACTATAACCCAAATACTCAGACGTAAAATCCTCATCCGGAGAAATATTAAGCGCTGCGAGAATAGTTCGCGTCGCACCTTCTGTGCCACTGCCGCGTTTGCCAATAACGTATTTGCGGCCGAGTTTTCTCAAGTCCTCAACAGTACCTGTTTTGGCATCGGACGCCCGAAGTATAAAATGCTCGACATTCTCCCATAGCAGGGTAATAGACCGGAGATCTCTAACCGCTTGCCCCTGATAAGTCCTCTCTCCGCGATAAGCCATCGCACCGTACAAACCCAGCAAAATCGCCAGATGTGCCTCTCGATTGACCAGCATCTGAATATTCTCGGCCGACCCTGCAGAATTGATAGCTGCGACCACAATTTTGGGCTGTAGCTTCTGTGTAATCGTCGTACTCAGCGCAACACCCACCGGATAATACGTACCGCCGGGCGTAGCTGTTGCAACAATCAAATTCTGCGTCTGCATCCTCTCCTGCGGTGCTCCACAGGAGATACAAAACAAAAAAACAAGAAGGAAATAGATACGCGACATGAAAGACCTCATACTAAAAAAGTGAAGGATGACAGGAGTAACTATAGCAGTTAGGTGGTTGGGCAGGGTTCGTCTATTCTTATTTTATACCCGCCCGCCTATATGCGTCAAGGGAAAACACCTTTGCATCTTGACAACCCCTGTCGCGATTTCTATACTTCCCCTGAGGAGTAGCTCTATGGACAACACGCGTACAATACTCTTTTGCACACTCGCATCCGTCATGCTCTTGTCTGGCTGTGCACAGTATCGGGCGTATCGCCATTTAGACCGCGCGATTGCCCTCGAGGCCAATGGCGATCGCGAAACAGCACTGGCGATATTTCAGGCTGCTGTGGATATTTGTCCTGAAGACGCGGTTTTGCGGCGGTGGTTGGGCAGGGCATATCTGAGGCGCAGCCAATACGACGCAGCGAGAACCGAATTTGAAACTGCGCTCGGATTTGCTCCCAATTATATGATCTTGTACCGTGACCTCGCAATCGTCAACGAAGCACTTGAGAGACCAGACGCCGCTATCGCGTGGTTGGAAAAAGCCATATCGCAGGTGCCCGCGCACCGGGAATCTTACCGCGACCTCATCCGTCTTTATCTGGCCCACGACCAGTTGAGCGAAGCACAATCCCTATTGGAAACAGTTGTCGAACAATGGCCAAAAGCGATGTGGGCACATTTTCAACTGGGCGGTCTCTATATGGTATTAAAATGGCCTGAGCGCGCCGAAGAAGCTTATGTACAGGTGCTGAATATTGAACCCAAAAACGACAACGAAGCAGAAATACAAGCACGCACGCACGGCGAATTGGGCAATGTCTATTACGAGCGCAAAAACTATAAGCGCGCCGAAGAATACTACAAAAAAGCACTGGAACTCAACCCCCTCGACGACAGCAGCCTGAACAATCTCGCCTGGATATACGCCATCCAGGGAATACACCTGCGCGAAGGTATTCGCCTATCGCGGCGGTCTTTGCGCCTGCGCCCACACACGCCATCCTACCTGGACACACTGGCCGAATTGCATTACCAGATGGGCAACACCGAACGCGCCATCTTCATCATCCGCCAGGCCATTGCATTGGACCCAGACAACCCAGAAGTGCGCGCCCATCTCCATCGACAACTCGCCAAATTTATTTCTGGCGGACGGGGAAAGGTCTAAAAAATGGAGAATAAGTCTACGAATTTCCAGGACCCCGAATGGGGCAACATGACACTGCGTGGCAATAAGCAAGAAAATTTACCGGAGATTCTCGCCCGGCTCGCGCTATTCGATACATTGACCCGCCAGGAATTGCACACCATCGAACGCATTGTGCATCGCAGACGCTTTGTCCCTGGCGAAATAATCCCAACACCGAGGTCGGGTTTATTTGTCCTCGTATCCGGCGTCGTACACGTCATTCAACGTCGCTCCAATGGCGAACAGACCGTACTCGATACCCTGAGAGCAGGCGAATTGGTAGGCGAAATCGTGCCATTGGACGATACACAACCTGCGACCTCTATTCTATCAGCCGAACGGAGTGAACTGGTCGGATTCTTCCGCACTGATCTGGTCGATTTGATAAACACGCATCCCCGGATGGGATTCAAAATTCTCTGCCGTCTGGCACAAATCATGTCCCACCGCATGCAACATGCGATGACCGACCTGCGAAAAATACGCAGAACATTGATGAAAATGGAAAACACATCACCAACACCAGAGGAGGAAGTCGGAATATGACGAAGATTGAGGCGGTTCACGCCCGTGAAATATTGGACTCGAGGGGAAATCCAACTGTCGAAGCGGATGTGCGCCTGAGTTCTGGCATTATCGGCCGCGCAGCCGTACCCTCGGGGGCTTCAACAGGCGTACACGAAGCTGTGGAAATGCGCGATGGACAAACGCGCTATTTGGGCAAAGGCGTGAAAAAAGCGGTTCAAAATGTCAATGATAAAATTGCCAGAGCCGTTGTTGGTCTTGACCCATCAGATCAAATAAAAATCGATCAGATCATGCGCGATGTCGATGGCACACCCAACAAGGGCGCAATCGGCGCAAACGGCATCCTGGGTGTTTCTCTCGCGGCGGCCAAAGCCGCTGCGGCAGCTTATGGCATGCCCCTCTATCGCTATATCGGCGGAGCCTCGGCGTGTCAATTGCCCGTACCAATGATGAATATTTTGAATGGCGGCGCGCATGCCGACAGCAGTGTTGACCTCCAGGAATTTATGGTCATGCCCGCAGGTGCTGAAAATTTTGCCGAGGGCTTGCGCGCAGGTGCTGAAATTTTTCACGCATTGCGCGACGTACTCAAAAAAGCGGGTTATAGCACGGGCGTAGGAGATGAAGGAGGGTTTGCGCCGAGTTTGGGTTCCAATGACGAAGCACTCGACATCATTGCCGAGGCAATCAAAAATGCCGGCTATGTACTGGGCGACGATATCTTGCTGGCACTGGACCCCGCATCGAGTGAATTTTACGACGGTGAACACTACGTATTCAAAAAATCGGACGGATCCAAACGGTCTTCGGCTGATATGACCGCATTTTGGAAAGACTGGACGAGCCGGTATCCCATTATCTCCATCGAAGACGGGTTGGACGAAGACGATTGGGCTGGATGGGCCACACTAACGGCCGAATTGGGCGACCGCGTTCAACTGGTTGGCGACGATCTATTTGTCACCAACACAACGCGCTTAAAACGCGGAATTTCAGAAAAAGTGGGCAATTCCATACTCATCAAAGTCAATCAAATTGGAACCCTGACCGAGACATTGGAAGCTATTGAAACGGCCAAACGCGCGGGATATACAGCCGTCATCTCGCATCGCTCGGGAGAAACCGAAGACACCACCATTGCCGATATTGCCGTGGGCACCAATGCCGGACAAATCAAAACCGGATCGGCATCGCGTTCGGACCGCATTGCAAAATACAATCAATTGCTGCGTATCGAAGAAGAACTGGGCGACACCGCTATCTATCCCGGACGAAACGCATTTTACAATATCGACATCTCTTAAAGGCCCCAAAAGTGCGTAATTCCTTACTACAAATCGCATCGCCAATTTTACCCGAAGAGACCCGCGCGCGCTTAAACGCAGTGTACGCACAGATCCCCGCTGTATCGTGTGCAGGTTGCGATGCACCGGGAAGCTGCTGCGAGCTAACAGATGCCGAATACAATGACGACTTTGCAACCATGTATCCACTCTACGCCGTCGAATACCTCAACATCATAGATTATGTGCGCTCCCACTTTGACCCCAACAAACAGCGTGAACTGCTAAACACAGTCGAAGAACGCCCGCGCCGTTGTCCGTTCTTAACACCCGAAGGCGGCTGCTCAATCCATCCGGCGCGTCCCTTAACCTGTCGCACCTACGGTATTTTGAACCAGGTATCGCAAGTCAACGCCACGGCTGAATCCGCACGCGACCAGGTACCCTATCAATGGATATCATCCTTCTTATCCACAGAGCGATACACCGTATGTCCAAAAACAAAATTACAAGAAACCGACAAAGTCGATGCACACATGAAAGCAATGGTATCCATGGAATACGAGCGCGAATTGATCTATCTATCTGACACACTCAAATGGTTGGATGCAGACCGCCGAGAACTATTCCAGCAAATAACAAAAAAAAGCCACCCCACGCGGTGGACGTGGGGTGGCTTTAACGCCCTCACCCAAAAACCATTAAAGTGGGTAAAACGCCACTTTGCAAATCTCTGGAAAGCCTCTTTTTTGGGAGAATAAGTAGTATTTACAATCCCCGCACCTAATACCCCTTCACCTTATCCACCACATTCTGCAGTGCCTCACCCTTCACATACCTGTGCAAATTATCCACAAACCGCACCATAGCGCGCCTCCGAATATGTTGCGAAGACCCCGCGCTATGCGATGTCAAAATCACATTGGGTTCGGTCCACAGCGGACTATCTTCCGGACATGGTTCCGTATAAGTCACATCCAGCCCAATACCCGCCAATTTGCCCGACCGCAGTGCCGCGACCATAGCCTCCTCATCCACCACCTTTCCCCGGCTGACATTCACGAGCAAACTCCCCTCCATCAACCGATCAAACATCTCACCCGATAGCATCTTATGCGTTTCAGCCGTACTGGGACAACACACCATAATCACATTGGATTGCGACATAAGTTCGGGTAAATAATCCATCTTTTCCAACTGATCCACAGAATCGGGACACGCCATATCCTCAGGATCAACAGCAATAACCCGAAACTCAAACGCCTTTGCGCGGTCTGCAATCGCCCGGCCGATACCCCCCAAACCAATAATACCCATCGTCATACCCGCCAGTTCCAAACACGGCACGCGCTCCCAGTGCTTGCGCTTCATAAACGCCAACTGCGTGTGAATCTGCCGCGTCAACGCCAGCAAAAGTGCAAACCCATGCTCTGCAATCTGAGGACCGAACAATCCCCCCGCATTGGTCAACACAATATCGCTATTCTTAAATTTTTCATACAAATGCCCTTCGGCACCCGCATGGGGTTGCTGAACCCACTTCAACGCATCTGCGTGATCAAAATCGGATTCCGAAAGCCGGCCAAAAAGCACTTCCACGCCCGATAAATAATCAGCCTGCTTTTCCCCCTCCGGCAAAAAAATCACCTCAACCTCAGAAGGCGCACCTTCTAACAGTGCCTCAACATCCTCTGAATACCGACTGCCAATCAACGTGCGAACCATGCCTATCTCCTTTTGATCTTACCGATGGCTAAATCAACCTCTGGTCTTTAGCCCTCATGGTACAAAAAGAAAACGCCACCGCAAAGCATTTCCGATGGCGTTTTCGACGATATTCATTTTCAAAGATACCGTCTGATGAGATCGGCAATATCCCCATACCCTTTTTTCTCTGCCCAGGCGAGTGGTGTTGCCCAATCAGCACCTGCCAGTGTGGGATCGGCACCGCGCTCGAGATAGAGACGCGCGAGATCGTATTTGCCCCATCGCGCAGCCCAGCCAAGCGGCGAAGATTGCAAAAGCTCATCAATCACATCGAGATCTGCACCATAGTCGAGCAGAATTGTCGCAAAAGCGACGCGCTCGGCTTCGGTCATAATCACCTCTCCCCACACAACACCGCACGCCGCCATGTGATGGGCGAGGCGATACCCGAAACGCCCGACCAGATTGGGACTGACGCCGTGATCGAGAATCATGCGAAAAATCTCGGGATAGACCGTACGGTCAAAATCTCGGAACTTGCGATGTGGGTGCGTGCGCCACAGGCGAATTGGTTGCTCGAGCAAACCAAACCAGCGACCGTCATCGGGAGCCCATTCGAGTTGACGCAGACACATCCCCACAATATTGGGATCACCCCCACAGCCAGCAGCCCACAAAAGCCTCTCCGCAAGCGAAGAATCATTGTGAAGCGCAACAGCAGCGGCAGACGTCTCGCCTTCAAGCCCAGCAGTGATATGATCCAAAACCCCACCGTATCTAAACAGCAAACCCTTCATCTTATCGTCGCGATTATTATACGCAGCCGCTATGGGATTGCCACTCCCGTAAAGACTCGCATTGGGATCGGCACCGCGCTCGAGCAGAAGCTCGGCAATCTCATACTGCGAATGACCTGCCGCATGAGCCAGCGGTTGGCCCCATGAATAGGGTTTGGTCTCATAGTGGTGAAGTTGGTATTTGTCATCGGGATCGAGCCCCAGATCCAGCAGCATACGCACCATATCGAGATTGTCATTTTGCACAGCGATCTGTAAAAGACCGTCTCGCTCGCTATCATTGGACTGAAAGCGTTCGGGATGTTGTCTCTCATACTCGCGAACAAAACCAAAATCCCCAAGCGCGACAGCAGACTCAAGCGATTGTTCGCAGCCAGCCTGAAGAAGAATACCCGCACAAATCAAACACCCCTCGTTGAGCGGCCTGTTGCGACCGCGAATATTGTGAACAGCACCGTCCAGGGGCGATTGACCCTCGGGGGTAAGATGCGTGATATCCGCACCGCGCTTGAGCAGATATTGAACAAGCTCATAATTTCCAAGAGATGCACCAGTGTGAATCACGCTACCGCCATTGCGATGGCAGGCGTCGATCAAATCGGGATTCTTATAGAGAATTTCCACTGTCTCCATCATCCGCCCCTCGCGAATAGCCTCAAAAAGCGCGTCATTCTCCTCTGTAATCGCGATATTCTTACACGCGGCGAGTTTGCGTTTCTCATCTTCCTCTCGCAAAATCTGAACAATATCATCCATACCGCGTTCATCCGCCATGGTAAGCGCGTCCGTAGCATCGCGATGGGGATAAATACCCGACGTGTGATCTGCACCCGCCTCCATAAGAACGCGCACCGCATCCGCATGCTGATTCATAACCGCGTAGTGAATGGCGAGATGCTCGTTGTTTTCGGCCATATGCACATTGACCAGATCGGGTTGCACATCGAGAATCTGACGAATCCTGACGACATCGCCCTCACTTGCCGCTTCGCATAAATCGGCGACTTGATAAGTTCCATTTGTATCCATGTCGGTTCCTTTCCCGAATGTCAGTACACAACATCTCCACGTTTTCTATTATAAAAATTATAGTGAACATTTGTATATCTGTCAAGGGAAGTTCTGCATCACTGATTGTATTGGCGCATAATGGATTTCAACCTTTTTTTGCTTATTCACATCGCAATATATCAACGGGATTGGTACGCGCTGTTTTCCAGGCGAGACATCCTGCTGTCAAAACAGCTATAACAAGCAGGATCACTATACTCAAAAGAAACGGCCAAACCGCGAGATCAATCTGATAGGCAAAATTCTGCAACCAATCTCGCATCAAAAAATATCCAACCGGACCCGCAAGCACACTCGCGAACACAGCGAGCCTGGCAAAATCCCGGCTAATCAAAACGACGAGATGGGATGCCGAAGCACCCAGCACCTTGCGAATACCAATTTCTCGGGCACGCTGTTCAGCGGCAAAAGCCGCCAGCCCCGCCAGCCCCAGACAGGCCAGCACAATGGCAACAATTGCAGACCGCGTAAAAATGTGCCCCTGGCGTTGTTCTCGTCGGTATTTAGAATCGATATAATCGTCAATAAAAAAGTATTCAAAAGGCCGCGTCGGGATAAAATGCGACCAGGTCTCTTCGACAAAAGCCATCGTCTCCCGAATACGGTCTGGTTTAATCTTGAGATGCAAGTACTTCAAATCCGCACCCGCTGCAGACAAAACCACAGGCCCCAAAGGCTCTCTCAGAGAACGCACATGAAAATCTCCCATCACGCCAATAACCTGCGCAGGTCTCTCCCCAATCATCAGCGTATGTCCCAAAGGATCTGCCCAACCGAACCGCTTCACAGCAGTCTCGTTTATCACCACCTGCATCGCGGCCGCGTTCTCTCTCACCTGCTCGGCATAAGCCTGCGAAAAACTTCGACCCGCAAGCATCGGAATATTATAACAGGTGAGAAAATTCTCATTCGCCCGAAAAACGCGCACTTCAACCTCGCGGTCAGGCATGTCAATATCCGATGCAAAACGCCGGCTCGGCCAACTGTGTCCGGGCAAATCCAGACTCGTACCCGCTACAATAATATTGGGATGCTGAAGAAAACGCTGTTTGACCGCATTGTATTGACCATTTAAGTGAATTTGCTCCGCATCCGGACCAAAAACTTTCACCACGACAATCTCATCGCGATCAAAACCCAAATATTTGCCGCGGACCAGATCCATTTGCTGATAGACCACGAGCGTAGATGCAATAAGAATAGCAGACACGGCAAATTGCACCACCACGAGACCTTTCCGTAGCCAGAGATCTCCCGGAAACCTGTTGCGCAGCCCCTTCAATACATCGACGGGCTGCTGCGCCGAAAGATAAAAAGCGGGATAACTCCCCGAAACCAGAGCAGTAATCAGCGCAATACACACAATCCACCAAACATGATCAAAAATATTGAAAACAAGCGGTTGCCCCATCAGACCTGAAAATTGGGGCAAAAGCAACACCGTCAATCCAAAAGACACGGGTAGAGCAACCCCGGTAAACAACACAGACTCGCACAAAAACTGCCCCATAATATGCTGCCTGCGCGCCCCCACAACCTTGCGCAGACCAATTTCGCGTGCGCGAATAGCTGAACGCGCAGTCGCCAGATTCATAAAATTGATACAGGCAATGAGCAAAATACCCACACCCAGAACAGATAGGGGATAGAGATCGCGGACATCCCGATACGGCATCCCCGAATCACCTGTAAAACCCGCCAGATCAATCCTGGAATACAGATGGATGCGCGGCAAAGCCTGGAGATGATAAGTCGCACCCTGAGACTCCGAAGGAAAGCGCTCAGCAATTGCATGCTCAAGAGCCTCAACATCTGCATTGGGACGCAAACGCACGTAAATCGGCGCAGCGCGTATCGCCCAGTTATCGGACCCAAAAAAAGTCACACTATCAAACTCCAACCGCGTATTGGGAGGACGGTCTTTCATCACGGCAACAACCGTAAACACCTGCTGATAGGTCTCGCGCTGCACCTCCACAGTGCGACCGATAGGATCTTTATGACCATAGAGCTTATTGGCAACACCCTGCGTTAAAACAATGGACGCATCTCGGCGTTTGAGCGCAGCAGCATCCCCTCGAATAATATCCAGACCAAAGAAATCCACAACATCTCCATCAACCGGACACAGGCGCTGTTGAAACAATCGGTCCTCCGCGCGAAACCAGGACGTAATGCGGCGGAACTGAACAACAGCCTCGACCTCGGGATATTCATCGCGCAAATGCACGGCAATCTCTGAAGAAAGAGCGCCGCGCCATTCGACTTGCCCCCGCGCGTCTATATCCCTCTTCATAATCCGATAAACCCGGTCGGCATGGGGTCGAAAGGCATCGTAGCTCATCTCATAGCGAATAGAAAGCATAATGAGCACAGCACACGTCAATCCAATGGCCAGACTGCTCAGACTGATAAACGCATAGAACTTGTGACGCATTGCGTTGCGAATCGCAACTGTCAGAAAATTGTAGAACATGGAAACTCAGGGAAAGCGACCAGCGTGTTGATAGACGCGGTCTCCGTGTGCCATAAGCATCTCATTCTCTTCTGGCGCAGGTGCCCGCCAATCATCCAACAGTGAAAAATCGTGCTCAAGCTCCGCCCGATCGTTGGGCGCTGCAATCGCAATGGCAACAGAGGGATAGGCCAGTGCAAAGCGGTACCACTCTCTTGCGGGCGGCGGTATAAAATTGGGAGGATCATCCGGGGTGGGCTTCATCAAAGCGCCCCAGCGCAGACAGGTATAAACAACCACCGGAATATTGCGCGGATCGGTCAAAGGGAACACATCCTCCTCTGCCCCCCGGTGGGCGGCATTGTACCGGAGCATAAGCATATCCAGAGGACGAGATTCTACCTGTTCAGGCGCGCGGAGATCACCCGTAGCAATGCGCGCCGCCATATTGCGCTGGTGGCTGGTAAGACCCAGAAATCGCACCTTGCCCTGCTCGCGGGCGCGAGCCATAGCTTCATAAGCACCGCCTCTGGACGCGATCTCGCACCATTCGCCCTCGCTCTCCACATAGTAAAAAGTCACAACATCTATATAATCGGTATTCAGCTCTTTCAACGCATCTTCAAGCTCCCGTTCAGCACCTGAAACAGTACGGGATTTAAGCTGCCATGCCAGTACAATCTCCTCCCGCTCTGCCCCCATACCCGCAACAGCGCTACTCAAACCATCGGGACGACCGCACCAGTTGAGATAATTGACACCGCGCTCAACCGCATAATACACATCGGCAGGTGACAAATGGGTATTGCCCCTCGTAGCCAGACCAAGGCGACAAAGAGGCAGAGTATTCTGGTCAAATTGAAAAGTACGTCGCATGGATTTCTCCCGAGATTGTTCAACGCGAAAATACTGAACACATGTATAGTTTTAATTCGAGCAAATGTCAAGGGCAAACACATAGATTTTAGCGATGTGTTGACATCGGGCGTAAGATAGCTATAATCATGTCCAAATTTGACATAATTTTTGCGAACGGGAATCCTATTGACCAAACATAATCCCTATGAAGCATTTCGCATCAGGGAATTTCGGTTATACGCGCTGGGCTGGTTTGCCGCATTGGTCGGTACGCAGATTCAGAGTGCCGCCATAGGATGGGAAATGTACGCGCGCACCGGGCAGGCACTCGCGCTGGGCCTGGTGGGTCTGGCAATTGCATTGCCCACAATGATCCTCGCACTCCCCGCGGGTTATCTCGCCGACCGCTTTAACCGGCGCACAGTCATGATGTTGAGCTTGACCGGCACGACCCTGACCTCTCTGGGCCTTGCCGCAGTATCGTGGAAACAGGGACCAATTGCCCTGATGTACGCCCTGCTCGTCGTCGATGCCGCAATAACCGTACTCGGTGCGCCAGCACGGCGGGCAATCATACCCCAATTGGTACCGCGCGGGATATTTCCCAATGCCGTAGCATGGAGTATGAGCTTGATGCAAATGGCGTGGGTAGTGGGACCCATGATCGGAGGCCTGATTGCCGCAGTTTATGTACCTGCAGCGTACCTGGCAAGTGCCGGATGTACGGGATGGTTTCTATTGATACTATCCCGATTGCGCGTACCGCCCGTAGAACGCGATAAAAACGCAGCGCGGATTTCACCGCTACAAAATCTGATGGGCGGACTGGTATTTTTAAAAAACAACCGCTTGCTATTATCCCTCATGGCACTGGACATGTTTGCCGTGCTCCTGGGCGGAGCCGTATATCTATTGCCAATTTACGCGCAGGACATATTGAAGGTAGGATCAGAGGGATTCGGAATATTGCGATCAGCACCTGCTGTGGGTGCCCTGATAATGGCACTCACACTGGCACACCTGCCCCCGATGAAAAAAGCCGGCAGAAATCTGCTCCTCACCGTAGCCGGATTTGGCGCAGCAACCATTGTCTTCGGAATATCGGAAAACTTCTGGTTGTCATTCGCGATGCTCGTATTGACCGGGGCATTTGACAACGTGAGCATGGTCATTCGACACACACTCGTACAGTTAATCACACCCGATGCAATGCGCGGCAGGGTATCGGCTGTAAACGGGGTATTTGTCAGCGCGTCAAATGAACTGGGCGGCCTCGAATCTGGAGGCGTAGCGGAATTGTACGGACCTGTATTCTCAGTCGTAAGCGGCGGCATAGGAACGCTATTAGTTACAGGCATAACAGCAATAGCTTCCCCGAGCTTGAGAAAAGTAGGCGCACTGGATGAAGTAGAGGAAGGATAGTGTGGAAGGAGGGATACTGATCAGACCTGGACCGCAACCCGTGATTTAATGCCGCTTGATAACAACATAACTGATATCGTCATCCGGTCTATTAAACGCGATGAGGTCCTCTTTGATCGCGTAGAAAATTTCTTTGGCAGTCCGGTCTTCGACCTCGCGGAGTTTTTGTTCGAGATAATGCGGTGCGTAAAACTCGCCATTGCGGTGGTGTTCAACCAGACCATCGGTAAAAAGAATGAGAATATCGCCCGCGCCCATTAAATCCCATTCGTTAAGTTCGTACTCTTCCTTAAAACCGAGCACACTCTCATTGATATTGCGATCGATATCGCGTCCAGAGGGAAGCGTACCAATGGGTGGAAAGGCGATCATCCTCTCTTCGGATACTTCGACAATCCCTTTGTGCTTACGCGAATACACCAGCGGCATGGGATGTCCCGCCGACAGAAACTGGAAATGTCCCTCCTGAGATATCTCACCGTAAATCATCGTAATAAATTTGCTGAGACTCGACGAATTGTAAAACCGCGTATTGAGATTTTCAAACAACTTGGCTGTAATATTCCCGTAATAATCCATCTCGTAAATCGCACCCATCAAAAAAGCTTGATGCAGCATCGCCGCGAGAAGCGCGTCCGTAATCTGGTGCCCCGAAACATCGGCTACTGCCACGCCAGCTTTAAAGCGACATTCCTCCAGCTTTTTGACAACATAATCCTGCCCGCGGTCACGGGCTTTTTCTATACGAGCATCGAGATCATAGCGCTTCTTAAAATCGACATACACAATATGATCACCACCCACAATACCGTTGAGCGGAATGGTCTCACCGTAAATATCAACACCGTCGAGCGCGGGTATTTCCCCCGGCAATGGTGTGACGTAGCGGGCAATATCCTGAAAATTATTCAACTCCCCCATGAGCATCTTCATGGAGTCATTCACTTGCTGGAGACCCGTTTCGTCTATCTCATCAAAAGCCATTTATCCTCCCGAAAATTCTCGATCCAAACATAACTCTTGAAAAGTAACCATTTGTCGATCTCAAATCAAGTCAGGCAATCCTCATCCGACAAAATCTTGTACGAAGACATAAACGGCACATAAAAAGAAGCAAACGATTTGGGCCCCGAACCATCGAAAAGCACAGTATCACCAACGAGATCTTTGACAATCCGCTTGCCGCTGCGACTACCACCCGGACGCATGGATTTCATCATCCGCTCGGCCTGTTCCAAAAAGCGTTTATCGCCCGAGTGCTCATAAGCATGACACAGCGCTTCCATTTCTCGAGGACCGCCCGCGCGCCGCTGGAGACTGGGCAATTCCTTGTAAAAAAAGCGGCCATCGGGCATCACACAGTGATCGAGCAAATCGCCCATCTCCGCCACAATAAGTGATGGAATACGACCATCTCCCGTCGCGGTATAATACCGATGCAACGCATTGACCGCTATGGAAATCATAAACGGAACGCGCACCAGCGTATGCGCGGTATAAGGCGCGAGAAAAGCCCCCCACTTTTCTTTCCACTCAATAAATTGCTCGGCAATTCTGCGACACGCATCGAGATACTTTTCTTCCCTCGTCTCAATGTACACAGCAATCAAACCGCGCATCGCCCAGCCAGTCTCGCGGGCTTGCTGCCCTCCAGCGCGAGAAAATTTGGGCGACTCGAGATGGCGGATCATATTATCCGCAATGGAAATCGCCTTTTCGCGAGCCTCCCGTTTACCGGTCATGTGATAATAATCCAGCAACCCCTCGGTCCACTCGTGCGAAGGCGTTACACCGCCCGTCACATGCCCCGCCGTGTGAATGGGTTGCCCACCCATCTTGAGTGGATCGTCGCTATAATGGCAAAAATCCACATCAATCCAGTGTTGTGCAGCCACACAAGCCGCATCTCTAAACCGGCGTTCGCCCGTCTTCGCATAGAGCAAAAACATCGCATGTGGAAAATCGTATTCATTATTGGTCCACACCAACTCCCCTTTGCCGCGCCCCTGCTGCGTGTACCCGTGATCCGGACCATCGCCCCAATGCATCATCCCAAGCCCCTGATTGCGCCCATCGGCCATATTGATAATACTGGCTTCAATATCCCAATTTTTATTCGTGGGAAAAAGATTCTCCCAAACATTCGCTTCGCGATACCACGACTCGGGCAGAATACCGATATCTGGATATTGAAATTGGAGCGATTGTACAACAACATCGTCCAGAGACATCGCAGAAGTGTGAAAATAAAATTGCATGCGATGGGTTTTCGCCACGCCCTGCAAAACCTTGACAGTATCCTGACTCGCGGGATAAATATCCAGATCAATGCCATCTTCGCCAACTGCAATCCCCTTGGGAAAATTTTGATGGGCTTGAAAAGGCGTAACACAAACGCCTTTCTCAGCATCGCACCAGTCTGCCCAGAAATCCCCGTAAAACGTATCAAGCACATGTTCAACAGACTGAAAAACAATCGTCTCAGCATCCAGAAGACGCGCATTCGCACCCTCTGTAAGATCGGTGCGATAATAACCCTCTCCAGTAGCGCATCGCACATCGCCCGCACCCGATGCCGCGAACTTCAGCGCAATCTCTGACACATCAACACTCGCAACCTTCTCTCGATTGATAAACTGATAATCCAGGCGAAGAAAAGGTTTACCCGCCCATGCCTCAATCAGAACGCGCATATCGAACAATGTGCCCGCATCGCCAACGTGTTTACCTGCACATTCGACAAGACTCCGCACGGGACCTGACTCCAGAAGAGTAATCTGGTCAATATTGGCGAGATACGATCCACCTTCTGCACCAGCTATACCAAAAGAAGCATTTGCACCAAACCATTCAATATCATTTACGCGAATCGCCTTAAAAAGATCTGTCCCGCATCCAACATCAACAGAAAGAACACCCGTATCAATGGTATAGATATCTCCCTCGTGCGTCACCGTAGTCCTCTGTTCCAGATCAGGCGAAGTAATACTACCATCAGTCGCAAAAGTGAGATCATGTGCGCGGTTGCCGGGAAGATCAGCCAGAAAATGCGCCATAAGCCACTTGATCGACCCATCGTCCCAGCGCGCTGTAACATCGGTCTGAACCGCTATATCTGTTCCATCATTACAAATACCAAATTGCCCAGAGTCGGTGAGCCGCCCCTGAGCAAATGGAATACCGAGCGAAACGGGTTCGCCAATACGGTCGTACATCGAAAGTTTGTCAAAATGAATTGTAGCCACAATTCCTCCCTTGAGATCATCAAACCAATCTGCGTTTCATCGAATATATTTCAAAGCACCACCTCATGCAACAACGCTATAAACTTGACAGCTTGACGCTATGTGGTTTTGTCTTATATTATCGCCACGCAGTTGGATTCTATCTCCTCCACAATCCAATAGGAAAGGATTACACTATGTCATTGCAATTAGGCGATATTGCCCCCGACTTTACAGCAGAAACCACGGAAGGCACCATCAATTTTCACGAATGGTTGGGTGATGGCTGGGGCATTCTGTTCTCCCATCCGGCTGACTTTACGCCGGTATGCACCACCGAATTGGGTGCCATGGCGAATATCAAAGACGAATTTGACAAGCGCGGCGTCAAAGTCTTAGCCATCAGCGTTGATCCCCTCGAATCCCATGAAGGCTGGATTAGCGACATCAACGAAACGCAAAATGCAACCGTAAATTATCCCATGATCGCCGACCCCGACCGCCAGGTAGCCGACCTCTACGAAATGATCCATCCCAATGCAGATAACACCCTGACCGTGCGTTCGGTATTCGTAATCGGACCCGACAAAACAATCAAACTGATGCTCACCTACCCGGCATCTACGGGCCGCAACTTCGACGAAATCCTGCGCGTAGTCGATTCCCTGCAATTGACAGCCAAACACAGTTTGGCCACGCCAGTGAACTGGCGACCCGGCGAAGACGTGATCATCTCACCCACGGTTACAGACGAAGAAGCCGACGAGCGCTTCCCTGGATACACCGCTGTAAAACCCTATTTGCGCGTCATACAGCAACCCACCGAGTAACCGACCACCCGCAAAAAGCAAAAGGTCTGTGACAAATGTCACAGACCTTTTTTATTTTCACTATCCCAATCTACTCATGCCGTAGTGCTTCCACTGGATTAGACAACGCCGCGCGAAGAGCGTGGAAACTCACAGTAAACAACGCAATCGCCAGGGCAACCGCGCCACTCAACATAAATATCCACCACGAAAGATCCGTGCGATATTCAAAGCCGTCCAGCCAACTTCGCATCGCAAAATACGCAACCGGCCAGGCAAACAGATTTGCAATCAGAACCATAATCGCAAATGTCCTACAAACCAAAATCACAATATTTGATACACTCGCACCCAAAACCTTTCGCACCCCGATCTCTTTCACCCGCTGCTCAACCGTAAATGCCGCAAGGCCAAACAGCCCCATACACGCGAGCAAAATCGCCATCCCCGAAGAGAGCAATGTCAGCTCCTGCACCCGCTGTTCTGCATAGTACATGAATTCAAACTGCTGATCCCACATCATATAGTCAAATGGCTGATCTGCGGGAGCGAACTGCTTCCATGTCTTTTCAAAAAAAGCGAGCGTCTCTTCCATGCCCTCGGCTTTGACCCGCGCGCCCAGATTGTAAAATTGCTGGTGCCGAAGCGTCAGTGCAACAGGACCAATTTTTTCGTGCAACGAACTGTAGTGAAAGTCCTGCACAACGCCAATCACCGTCCCCTTCCGATTTCTCACCCGATCAACCCACTCAAAAGACTTGCCAACAGGATCGTCCCAACCGAGCCGAGCCACCGCCGTTTCATTAATAATAAATGCCTTTGACGTATCTGTGGGAAATGCAATCGGATCAAATTTGCGTCCCTCTACCAGTTCGATTTGAAACACATCGAGATAATCTTCATCGACCTCCAGAAGGGGCATGCGCCAGTCCGTGCCCTCGTGTCCCTCTGCCCGAATGGTTCGGGTAATACCCCCGCCCCATCCAATCCACCAGCGATACGCCGTCACCTCAAGCACATTCGGATGGGCGCGAAAAGCCTCTTTCACCGTGGCATAACGGGCGGCGAGCTTTTGCCCCGGGTCTGATTTTGTTTCTTGATCAAGCACAAAGATGGGCATAAGCACCATATGCTCCACATTAAAACCCAGGTTCTTGTTTCTCATATAATCGAGTTGCCGATAGATCACGCCCGTACTCGCGAGCAAAATAATTGAAATCGCAAATTGCACCACCACCAACCCCTTCCGAATCCACTGCCCCCGAGAACCCGCGCGAAACGCCCCCTTTAGCGTTTCTGTGGGTTCATACGCAGAAAGAAAAAATGCGGGATAAACGCCAGCCAACAGCCCGACAAATACGGCAATACCAATCAAAGAAGTTACAAGAAACGGATCGCTCAACAAATTCAACTCAATCTGCTTGAAGAAAAAGGCATTAAAC
This sequence comes from Gemmatimonadota bacterium, assembly GCA_026705765.1. Taxonomy (NCBI): domain Bacteria; kingdom Pseudomonadati; phylum Gemmatimonadota; species Gemmatimonadota bacterium. The sequence continues at coordinate 22,008 of JAPPAB010000167.1, read as the reverse complement.
TCGGGAAGCACGAGTTTGACGGCAACAAGCGCGAGCACAAGCGCGACCAGTGCCGTGAGAACAGACTCGCCCAAAAACTGACCCATCAGTTGTGAGCGATACGCTCCCGACACCTTTCGCAAACCCACCTCGTGTGCCCTGCGAGCCGATTGCGCCGTGGTCAAATTTGTGAAATTGATACATCCAATTGCAAGCACCAGAACTGCAATAGCACCAAATTGATAAACGCGTTCAATATCGCCGTACCAATCCAGACCGTAATCCTGCCTCGAATAGAGATAAATGCGATTGAGAGGCTGGAGGTGATACGCATTTGTGCGTGCGATCTCTGCCCCCATATAGCGATCAATCAATTCGGGAAATTTTGCGGACAGTGCCTTTGGATCCGCCCCTTCTCGCAGCAGAAAATACGTATTGACCGGACGCCAACCATCGGTTGGGATCCAATCTTCCCAGACAATTTTCGCACCTGGGGACGTGAATCCGCCTGTTGAAAAATAATCGATTTCACCGAAGCCGAGTGTAGAATTGAGAGGCACATCTTTTAATATTGCCGTGATGGTGCGCTCGCCTCCGTGGTGATTGCTCTCAGCGGTGATGGTCTTGCCAATCGGATCTTCGTCTCCAAACAACCGCTTTGCCGCCGATTCTGTTATGGCAATCGCATTGGGATTGGGAAATGCAGTTTCGAGATTGCCGCGCACAAATGGGAAATCGAAAATTTCAAACATCTCGGGATCGGCAACACAGAGACCCAGCTCAAACTTTTTTTCGTCCAAACGCACATCTACGGACGACCACGTTATCACGCGCACGGCTTTTTCCACCTCGGGAAAGTCCCGCGCAAGTGTCCGTGCCAGCGCGCCCGACGTAAATGGCAAATAATCCGATTGCCCCCCAGATCGGGTCTCCCGGACCACGCGATAAATCCGATCTCCTTTTGCATGCCAGGCGTCAAAACTCAACTCATCCTGAATATAGAGCACGATCAAAAAACACGTACCCAGACCAATGGCAAGCCCCAGAATATTAATTGCACTAAAGGATTTTTGCCGATTGAGATTTCTCAGTGCGATAACCAGATAATTTCTAAACACGACAACCCGCCTCCGTTACAAATAAAAACTAAAATCGTCACGTACGAGTGTAGCCACGATCTTCAGAACCGTCAAGGTTTAGCATATCATTTCCAATGAAAAACCATCATCCATTGGACACATCTTGATCGCAGATGGTTTCTCTTTAAACACATAATACATTATATTGAGTGATATTCCCCACTCTCCCATACATCCTCTGCCTGATCGAGATATGAAGACCATTACCCGCACAACCCTCTATCTCATCATCCTCTCTACCTTCTTGCCCGGATGCAAGGACAAACCCACTGCCCCGCCGGAAGAACCAGAGGCGCCACCGCACGTTGTATCGCAGACACAAACAGGCATCCAGATCACAACCCATGTGGGCACGACGCACACCCTCATTTTAATACCCGAAGGTCCGTTCGAAATGGGTGCCAACAACGGCATCCGCAACGAAGGCCCGGAACACACCGTCCATCTTAAAGCCTATTACATAGACCACACAGAAGTCAGCAATGCCCAATGGAATCCCTACGCCATTGCCGAGCGTCAACTGCCCAACTTTGACCCGCCTGAACATCCCGTTGTCAATATCAACTGGTTTCAAGCTGGCGAATACTGCGCATGGCTCGGCGGACGCCTGCCCACCGAAGCCGAATGGGAAAAAGCAGCGCGCGGAACCGACAGGCGCATCTATCCCTGGGGCGCTGCCCCGGACCCCAACCGCGCCAACTACCTCAACAGCGGCGACCCCTTTGACAACGGCACAGCACCTGTTGCATATTATCGGGAAGGCAATCGCGACGGGCGCAGCCCTTATGGCGTATTGGACATGGCTGGCAATGTTTGGGAATGGACACAAGACGAATACGATAGCGCGTACTATCAACGCACCCCGCGCGACAACCCCGTCAATTACGAAGTCAAAACCCATTACTTGCATATCGAACGCGTTGTACGCGGCGGGTCGTGGTTCAGCACGGCCTTCCTGGTACGCACAACCGCGCGCGACGCTCGAAAATCCAATCTTCAAACCGATACGCTTGGATTCAGGTGTGTGGTGGATCGGTAATTTTAAGTGGGAATAATATTGCGTTGCTTAATATGCTCGGGATTTGTGTCACCACTGGTGACACTTTTTTATTACCTCGACAGAAACAAATTTCATCGCATAAATCCACGTAGTTAATTATACTACCTCTCAATAACATCAGCGGATTTTGTATATATGCGGAGACAATCTCATGGCATCAGACATAAATTACGCAAGCTGGCCCCGGCATGTGGCGCGTCACATTGATGTGGGCGATCAGAAGCAGCTCTTTCTGGACGACGGGTTTCTGGTAGAACGCGCCGAAGGAATTCGCTATGTCATGCACCAGCCGGTAAAACACCCGCACAATCCGCTGCTCGTACCCGACACGCCCTGGGAATTACAGGTACAACTCTACGGTTCCGTCCTGTGGGATGAGGAAGACCAAATCTACAAAATGTGGTACACAAACCGGACTTACAAATACGGCAAAGACAGCGCAGTACTCATGGCTTATGCCACCTCTGAAGACGGACTCAAATGGAAAAAACCCATCCTCAACATCCTGCCCCATGAGGGATCTGCCAAAAACAACTTGTTACTGGATCCCGGACCTGGCGGAAGTGGTGGCGTATGCGTCTTAAAAATCCCCAAAGAGAAGAACCCCAACAAAAAATACAAAATGCTCTACAAAACCATCGAAGAAGGCGGCGGACTAAAAGTCGCATTCTCACCGGACGGCATCCACTGGACGAAACACCCCAAAACCGTCTTACCCGGCGTCTTTGACACATTCAACGTCGCAGTACAGGACGGTGACAAATACATCGCGTACGTACGCATAAACCAGAGACCGCGAAAGCGACACCGCGCATTGGGACGCATCGAATCCGAAGACTTCATCCACTGGACCACACCCACAATCGTCCTGAAACCAGATGAACGCGACCCCGAAGACACAGACATATACACATCCGCTGCATTCAAGTACCCGCAAGCGGACTATGCCTATATTATGATGCCCAGCCTTTTTGATTGGCGAACCGGAAAACTTCAGGTACAATTGGCCACGAGTCGGGACAATGCAAATTGGAATCGGGCGGGAAACCGCGAGATCTTCATCCCACTGGGAGAACCAGACAGTTATGAATCTGCAGAAATCATGGTCGGCGCGCCATCCGTCGTAAAAGATCAAATCCACATCTACTACCACGGCAGCAACCGGCCACACTGGAACGGAATGGGACGTCCGTTTGAAGAAAAAAGCGGCATTGGTCTGGCAACACTGCGCCTGGACGGATTCATCTCGATAGACGCAGGCGAAAAACCGAGCGGTGGCACAATCACAACCGTACCCATACAATTCTCGGGCACCCACCTGGAAATAAACGCAGATGCAACCTGGGGGGAAATACGCGTCGAAATTTTAAACGACGAAAATGAAGTAATCGAAGGATTTGATCGCCTATCGTGCCAGCCCGTAATCGGTGACTCTGTGCGCCATCGCGTCTCCTGGGCGGAAGGCGATGTACGCACCTTAATTGGAACAACCGTAAAACTGCGATTTCATATCCTCTGTGCCCGGCTGTACGCCTTTCAATTCAGCACAACACACCCCTGACCCAAGGAGACCCCATGCCTTCACACTTTGTATTCGTCACAGACAGCCATCACCACGCCGCTGCCGAAAAAGACTTCGGCGCGCCCAAAATGCTGACACGCAGCCATGAAATACACCGTGCAATGGTACCCGCCATCAACGCCTGCAAAGCGGACTTCATCGTACACGGCGGCGACGTGGTCTGCGGCGGTGGGGCATTTGAAATGCCCTTTGATATCTACTTGCAAACCATAGACGAAGCCAAAAACGCGTTTAACAGCCTCCAAGCACCCACATACTACGTCCCGGGCAACCACGATTGCGATGCCCAGGAAGGGAGCTTTGAAGCTTTTGCCAGACAATTTCCAATCCCCGAAACCCTGGACATCGTCGAAGCCGCGCCGCGCCTGCGCCTGGCACTCGCCAACGTATATCCCATCAGTCCACTGGAAGACAGTTTGGGCACCTGGACAGAAGCACACGACCGCATCTTGCGCGAAGCCGCTGCAAAAGCTTATGACGACCATTGCGCCCTCATCCTGTTCATTCACCCCTGGGTCTTCCCCCAATACGAAGCACAGAGCGGCATTGTCACCAACGCCGAACAAATCATGGAAGCCGTAAAAAACCTGCCCGCTGTCATAGCCATCTTCACCGGACACAGACACATCAACCGCATCCGCACATATCGCGACTTCCTCATCGTTGACACCGCCTGCCTGATTGGTTTCCCACTGGGCTTCCGCGAAATCTGGCTCACAGAAGACGGCTATTTCAAAACGCGCTTCCGCACACTGGACCTGCCCGACCTGATGCAGGCTTCCTTTGATCGCTCGCCCGTACAAACAAATCAGATGTGGCAAGGAGAAATCCACGACCGCGACACAGAAATTTTGATCCCGCGACTAAAAGCACTCTGGGAATAAACTATCGCCCCTGAAAATCTGGCTTGCGCTTCTCCATAAATGCTACGCGGCCCTCTTTGTAATCCTCGCTCGCAAAACACGCATCGATAACCCGCTGGCACAAATCGAGATCGCGCTGATCTGCATCTTTGCCAATCTCTGCAATAATCTGCTTGGTTGCGCTAATCGTAAGCGGTGCATTGCCCGCAATAGTCTCGGCATAATCATCCACATAAGCATCTAACGCATCCCGCGACAAAACCCGGTTAATCAGACCCATGTGATACGCCTCAGAAGCATTAAACCGACGCGCCGTAAACAAAATCTCGCACGCATTGGCAGGACCCACCAGCCCCACAAGCGGTTTGAGCGCACCGTACCCATACCCCAGGCCCAGCTTCGCAGCGGGAATGGCAAAAGACGAATCATCGGACGCAATCCGCAAATCGCAACACAGCGCAGTCGCAAGCCCACCACCAATACAATACCCCGCAATTTTTGCAATCGTGGGCTTGAGCACATGCGCGAGCTTATCATAAGCGCGCCCCATAGTCGCGTTATACACCTCCACCGCATCTGCCGTCCCGCGTTGCGCTTCAAACTGCGAAATATCTGCCCCCGCAGAAAACGCCCTGCCGCCCTCCCCCGAAAGCACAATAACGCGAACCGCATCGTCCGACTCAAAATCGTCAATCGCCCGCGCCATACCCTGCCACATCTCATAAGAAATGGCATTGTGTTTCTCCGGCTGATTCAGGCGAATATATCCAACACCGCCATCTTTCTGCACAATAATTTTATCTGTCATTGAATACCCCACAGAGAACATCAAACGACATTCTCCTCTTTCATAGCCGCAATTTCACCTTCCGAAAACCCAAACTCGCGCAAAATCTCATCCGTATGCTCACCCCGCTCGGGCGACGCCCTGTAGGGCAGATCTGGCGCATTGCTCAAATTAGTCGCATTCCTCACCACATCGTAATCCCCCATAACGCGGTTAGTCACCGAACGCGACATCTTCAAGTGCATAACCTGCGGATCGGACCACATCTCATCCATCTTATAAATCGGACCACACGGCACACCCGCTTCATTCAGCGCATCAATCCAATAAGCACTATCTCGCCCTACAAAATACGCTTGCAAACTCTCATTCAGCACATCCCGATTGGTCAACCGCACGCCGCCATTGGAAAACCTCTCATCCCTGTACAAATCCCCAGCACCCAGCACATCGCACAAACGCTGCCACATAAGCTCCCCACTACAGGCAATATTGATATACCCATCGCGGGTTTGAAACACACCCGTCGGAATACTCGTAGGATGATTATTACCCGCCTGCTCGGGCACCTCATTTGCAATCAGCCAGCGCGCCGCCTGAAAATCCAGCATCGCAATTTGTGCTTCCAGCAATGACGTATGCACCCACTGACCCTCCCCGGTCTCCTCGCGCTGAAGCAAAGCAGTGAGAATACCAATAGCGGTGTACAAACCAGAAGCGAGATCTGCAATCGGCACCCCAACGCGCACCGGACCCTGCCCCGGCAAACCCGTAATCCACATCAACCCTCCCATACCCTGTGCAATCTGATCAAAACCCGGCCGCAATCTATATGGTCCCTCCTGCCCAAACCCCGAAATACTCGCGTACACAATACCCGGATTCTCTCTCTTACACCTCTCATACCCAATATCGAGGCGATTTTTAACATCGGGCCTAAAATTCTCCACAACCACATCCGCGCGCTTAACCATGCGGAAAAACGCCTCGCGACCCACATCGGCTTTGAGATTCAAAGTCATCCCGCGTTTATTCCTGTGCAAATTCTGAAAATCCGGCCCGTGACGCGGTCCCCCCATAGTCTTTGCCTCGTCAATATTTTCAGGCGGTTCAATCTTAATAATATTCGCACCCCAATCCGCGAGCTGACGCACCGCTGTGGGACCCGCACGCACACGGGTCAAATCGAGCACAGTAAAACGGGCGAGAGGGGCATGTCCATTTTTCATAACACAAGTAACTCCTCAATAACTTACGCACTGCACACCCGGCGGCATCTTAGGCGGCAAAGGCTGAACAATCTTACGTCGTTCAGGCGTCAAACGCGCAATCAGCTCGGGCGAAGGCTGATAGCCATATCGGTCATTGCCCCAGTGCGGACCATAGCGAATAATAGCAACGCGACGCTCACCGGGGCGCGTGCGCTCTGACGAACCATGCGCCATACAATCCACAAAAAAAACCGCATCACCCGCATCGAGCTGAATCTGAACAGCCGCTTCAACGCGATCCAGCGAATGCCCACTACCCGTACCTTTGGGGTCCTCAAACGCGGGATGAAGCAAATTGGACTTGTGCGAACCGGGAATCGCCATCGTCGCCCCATCGCCATCCCCAATATCGTTAAGCGCCAGCAAAATATTGATCTGCCCACAGCGAAACTGATTGTTGTGAAAGCGGAACTGCGTGCGAATACGCCGCTTATGCGCACCCGAATGAATGCGCGTCGCACCGCCCAGAGACCGAATATCAATAAATGACTCATCGATAAAAAGACCATCATCCCCACCGACAAAACGCCCCATGTGATGAATCCACGACGGATGGTCAATCAAGCGTTCAAAAGGTTCACCCATCTCAAAAATATTGTGCAAATGTCGTGCGCCCCCGCTCCGATGAACCCACCCCCGCCATCCATCGGGTTCGAGATCGTCATACGTATCGATAATCTCATTGAGTTCGACGAGATGCTCGGCATCCACGGCATTTTTCAGCACAATATACCCGCGCAAATCAAAAAGGTACTCTTCCATTTCCGTCGGTCGCATCATTCCTCTCCAAGAATATTGCACAACTCCGATAAACTGCTAATCTCATAATCAGGCTCTGGAATATTGTCCCGCCGCACAGCCCCATCCCGGTTGAGCCATGCAATGGAAATACCCGCCCGCCTTGCACCCACAATATCGTCCTCCTGTGAATCGCCGACATACAGAGTCTGGTCGGGATCGGCACCGAGAGCCTCAAACGCAGAAAAGAAAATATCGGGATTCGGTTTATAACACCGCGCGGACTCCGAACTAATCACAACCGGAAAACTCAGCTCATTAGCACGCAAAGCAGACATGAGATGCCCGTGATCCGCATTGGAAATCACACCGATTTTCACATCGGGCAAAGCATCCAGAGTGGGTTTCACATCGCAAAAAATGGGCGCGCGACCAAAAGCATCAAAAAGACCTGCCGTATAAGACTCGGGATTCGCCCGCACATTCAAATCGGCAAACGTCTTCTCCAGACCGATAATATGCGCATCCCAAAACGTGATAAAATCCCTCTCTTTCAACAGGGGAAAGAAATAGCGATCCCAGTGATCGAGAAACGCCTCCTTGCTCATATCGATCTGCAAATCATCCACAATAATCTGACACGTCTCGTACAACGCATCAAAAGCTGTGTCAAAAAGCGTCCCATACCCATCAAAAAAAATCGTCCTGTACATCACCGATAATCCTCCGCATCCCCCTCGGGTTCAAAACCGAGCACATCGTGCGCATGCGTCATATCCCGATAGCTGTATTTATTATTCGAAACCACATAAAAAATGTCAAACTTGAGATCACCGGACACCTCAATACACGACTCAACCATACCGGCAATCGTACTTTGACTGCACCACACAGAATAACCGCGCGTACCATTGGGCCGATCCTCGGCATTCACCGCACCAATGCGAAGACAAATAACAGACAGATCTGTACTATCGGCATAATGCCGCGCCAAAGCCTCGCCCCAGACCTTTGTACAACCGTAAATCCCGCGCGGGCGCGTAGGCGTCTCGTGGGAAAACTTATCCCAGGACTCGGGCACCTCATCGTATCGCCCCGACACAATCGCACCATACGGCGAATCGTTCTCCCAACCCGCTGTCACCGAACCGCTACTGGCAAAAATAACGCGCTTGACCCCGGCGCGAAGCGCCGCTTCAAAAACATTATAAGTACCCACAATATTGTGCGCGACAAACCCCTCAAAATCGCTTCTAATCGCAGCAGCCAGATGCACAACCGTATCAACATCTTCAAACGCCGGACAAATCGCGTCAAAATCCGAAATATCAGCCCGCCGACAATCCACGCCAGCCACATCGCGGCGATTGAGCGCGCGAAGCTCATACTTGCCCTCAAGCTGCTCGCGAACAGCCCCGCCAATAAGCCCACTCATGCCTGTAATGAGAATTTTTTTCATATGTTATCTCCCTGAACGTTTCTACCTTTCTGTAAAATCACATCTACCATCAATGAGAATACATTGAGAATCGGAATTTATCAAGACCGATTTTGTTTGTGGTTCTCTCTTCTTATACCTGGAGACAAATCTACTGAAGCCGCCAGTGAAGCCCCAATAGAAAAAGCCCAACGGTTTGAAGAGGCCGTTGGGCTTCAAAAAAACAAGATTCGATCACATCTTCTCTACACCTCAATTACAGACGCCTGATTAACTGGTCATAGTCCGCATGCGATCCTATCCAAAACCAAAAAATATGATCTCCTTCTCGCAAACCCAACGCCCGATGGCCCATCCCGACGCGAACAGCAAAGATCGGCTGACGCGGACTGACACGCTTGAATTGGAGACTGGAGTGATAGGGGTCTGATCGCCAAAGGTCGTAAGCCTGGGCAGCTTGCCTTTGAGCCTGTGGAGAAAGCCGGTTGAGTCGTCTTCGAAATTCTCTCGTAATACTGGATGTCATTGCTGAGACTGATTAACAGGAAAAACATCATCAAGTGGCACCGTATCACCCGCAGCTACTTCCCTTCTTACTCCTTCAGCTAAACGATCCCACTGCTCATCAGTTGTGGCCTCAAAACGTTCTGTCCAGGCCTGATCATCTTTCAGGTCAGCTATAATACGTGCGGCAATGGCATCCCGCTGGTCTTGCGGCAGTTTTTGAATCTCTGCGACTACCTGTTCAAGTAAATCAGCCATTTCTGTGACTCCCTGTATAAATGCTCTGCTGACTTGAAATATAACTCCAAATAACAATATTAACCAGATAGATTTCTTGTCAGCGACTATAAAGTGCAGGCAGTTATGGGGATTAGGATTATGGTATTTTGGAGACTTATATCCCTAACTGTACATCTAAAATGAGTTCGCCCATTGTCCTGGCTTCTTTTTTTAGTATATTTGCAAACCTTTATCTGGAAAACAGTATTTTTTTAGGATTTCAATTATGATGTTTGACTATCTCAGTGCTGCACGCCGAACCGGCATCAACAATGAGCATCTGGATCAAATATGCCATCAAGTCAGAACTGAATTTCCTGACGATGAAATGATGTTTGAACTGCACGTTCTAAGAGCCGTTCTGGCCATTGAATCGGGTCGGGTTTCACTCGACCAGGTGTTGAAATAGCCAGAAATGCAACCTCCGGCGACTTGAGCTATATTCAAACCGACTGTGTCCATTTCCGGCTATCAATCGCATCCTACCGGGCGTCCGTCAACACCTGACGCTCTAAAACGCGCACCTCAGCCTCCAGTCGCTCACCGAGGCGATCTTTCTCCAACTCTAAATTGTAGCGTGTCTGAAGATTGAGCCAGAACCGATCTGTGGTTCCAAAGTAGCGCGCCAACCGAAGCGCAGTGTCTGCCGAAATAGCGCGCTTGCCGTGAACAATCTCGTTAATCCGGCGAGGGGGAACTGAGATGTCTTTTGCCAGACGATACTGGCTAATACTCAGAGGCTCGAGAAATTCCTCAAGCAGGATCTCTCCCGGATGAATTGGGGGCATTGTAGGCATGGATACCTCCTAATGGTAAATGTCAAATGCTATCACAATGACGAAGCAGATAAATTTTTTTCCTTGTTAAAGAAAACCCGTCAGTCAATTATGAACAACACTAAAAGCACTTGTGAAGCCGCCAGTAAGACTCCAATAAAAAAAGGGGATTATATACGGTAGTGCCAAAAGCAAAAAAGACCTGTTTCCGTTTTCCTCATAGACAAATAGGGGCAAGTAGATACAGACCAAGCGAGAAGGCACATAACACACCCAGAATGGCTTAAAATAACCTCAGGGCGATCTTTTGTTTCGGTGTATAGAAAAAATCTCACTAAGACAGAAAAGATAAGGAGTCCAAATACAACTGCCATACGGCATTCTTATCATACCGTGAAACAGTATCAAAAAAATCTGTTTCTTGGCAACCAAGTATAAACTCGAAAACACCTGTTTTTTGTTCGGGAGATTCACAAAACTTATTTAGAAAAGTAACCTCGCAAGAGATTTTCGTTTGCCACAATTTCTCCGATATATCAGGTTTAAAAATACAAGAAATCAGGTCATAATCATCAAGCCGTTCTTTCATCTCTTGTATAACACTATGCAAATCTCTCCGTTGATCATCGGGTATACTTTTTGATTGTGTAATTACCGACGCTATCATAGCAACATCTCTATAGTTTTTGTTTTTCCACCCGGTAAAAAATTTCTGCAAAGCATATTCGGGTGTATTTTTTTCAAACTGTTGCGTCTCAAAGTTGCCGTCACCTGTTATCGCCAGTTTATCCCGTGGTACAAATGTTTTTGAATCTTCTTCTAATCGCTGTGTTTCTCTCCTTGACTCTGCGAGTGATTTTCTCGCTACGGTTTTTTGATATTCGGCATCAGAGATTTTCTTCATTACCTCGTCAACAGTAAGCAGAAGTGCCCAACATTTGCACACAACAAACTTATTGTTGAAATTGACATCAGTCCCATGCATAATTCCATTTCTGTAAGGAATTGTTATCTCTTCGGCACTATATCTGCTTCGTGTTTCTGCTATAATATCCAATGCTTCCCAGAAATTAGGTGCGACAGTTTTTATCGCTTGTTCTGCCTCTGGCGTCAACTTCTCTCTTGAATTATTAGAAAAAATTGTCTCTCTGTCCGTACCAGAAGCAATCAAAAACTTAGATGTCATACCATCAATGATAGGAAGCATCAATAGCGTTGCCTCAGCATAACAACCCTTCCGGGTATTCTCATACGCACGGTTGATGTTTTGTGCATACATATTTCCCGAGTAATCTGCATCTTTATCTTCTTCCTGTCGAAGCGTCTTTTTTGACCTTGGATCAAGATACTTGCCCCATCCGATATTTTTCGCGTAGATACCCAAAAGGTTAGTATCTTCGTCTATCCTGTCCAAAAAGAAGTCACAGAACACTTCTTCTGCTGCCAACAAATTACCGACAGAACACATAGTATTGGCTTGTTGAACCGTTTCAATATTGAGATTTTTGTGAACAAACCATCCCCTGTCAAGTAATTGGGCATCAACATTATACGCTTGTTGTTTTGTTGCTATCAAATTTTTTGCTTGTTTTTCCATATCTAAAAGTTGTTCCTTTATTTTTTTTGGCAACGGTAACATTTTGAGTACTGGAATCATGGCGAGTATTTGTTCAACAGACATACCGGAAAGATCTACACTCTTGAGAAATTTAGAAAAATCATTCATCTGACATCCTTTCCACAGCGTTATATTGTGTCACCCTATTCTGTTAAAGCCTGTCGGCGTTTTTTGTTCCTTTCGCGTCGATGGGATCCTTTCTCAACCGCCCCGTTGAGTATCAACACCATATTCGCCTTTCTTCTTTCATCCGCGCTATCCAACACTCAGATATACAACCATGCTCAAAGATAACCCTTTGGCACTACCGTATATAATCCCTTAAAAAAAGCCCAACGGTTTGGAAGACGCCGTTGGACTTCAAGTAGCTTGGAGGAGGTCAGAAGGATCAATCTTCGGGTCCGGCGGAGCTGTCTTTGGGGATCAAGATAAATGGATTGGCGATCGTAGTTTTGCCAAAACGCTTGAGCAATTGGACCTCATTATGCGGGTCGAGGTTCTCCTCGCGGATCACACGCTGGATGGATGGCTGCCCCAGGCCAGGGATACGAACCACGAAAAATGGCCACAACACGTCAGATTCGTAGCGCTTGTCTAAACGCGGAAAATTGACGATTGGATAAGCGTCTTTCTTCTTCCGGAAAGCATCCGTGTACTCGAAATACCACTTTCCATCATGAAGAGAGAGATGCCCCACATCGAGGTCGCGGTATCGTAACAGAAATTCGGCTGTCTCATCCTGAGGGGTGCGAAGGTGCTTCAGCCTGCCTTGGTGGAACAAAATCTTCTTCAGGGTCGATATCATAGCATACTCCATTGAGGGATTTCTCAGACATTACGGCCCTGTTGGCTTGCCCAGTCTCCGTTGTTCCGCTTCCCATTGGAGCGCAGCCTCTTGAGTGGTGCGAAAACCGACCTGAAAAATGTGGCCCCTGTCCCAACCGGGTTTTCGCTGGTGCTCGGCCTCGCGGCGATCAAGATCTCTGGTGATGCCCGTGTGGACAATGCGATTGCCCAACTTAAAGTGGTATTTGTAAACGGTTCTACTGGTAGCCATGTCGTTAGACCTCCACAATAAATTCTTCACTCAACAAGATACAGTATTCCACGAATTTTTCACAGTCCAGCAATGCACGTGTCGCTTGTTGTCCCCCTCTCACTCGTCGTCTTCCTCGAACAGTGATTGTTCCTTTATAGTAATCTGCCTTCCAGGTGCCCTCACGAGTACTTTCTTCATCATCGGGATCGTAAGAAAGAATTTCTACAGCGTGGATAATGGCGTTACACGCAGTGCGAAAATTCAGATCATCATAGCCTCTATGTGGAAAATTATTACAGTATTGTCCACATATCTGTGCTCTTATGGAGTGGTTTTTGATATCAAGCAACTGGCGAGTCGCTATAGCTATCCATATCAATAGCCTATTGACTTCGTTGTCATGGTTAATTTCGGACAAATTTCTGAAATTCTCATTCATCGCAACTTTTTCGTCTGCCAACAACAAGGTAAGCAGTTGGTAAAGGTCACGACGATAGGAAGGAATGTTTATGATAGGGGATTCGTCTTGGGCCATTTTCCACTTCTCTATCAGGATGATTGACAATTATAGAATGCTGGGGCTATTCAAAGCGTTTCGCTTATACAACCATTTTTCTTTATTAGAGCAGCAAAGGGATTAGTTCAGGTCGATTTCATCTGCGTCGGCGTAACCTTCCCTTGTGACTTCAAACATTTCGAAAAGGGAATTACCCTTTCGCAATTCTTTGATGCGGAATCTACGTCTTCTCGACGGCATCAGTCCGTTCCTCTATTTTCTCCGGATTATGAAGATTTGCGAATAATCATCCTGGCGAGATGCGAGGGATACCTCCCATCCGCCCCTGCAAATAACTTTTCCGAATATCCTTGTCATAACGAACATCTTTGTACTCGCTAAAAGAAAACAGACTCGACACGCCTGACTTATCCCTTTCCGCCGCCCACATTTCGTCCCGACGCAACAACTGCTGATCCATCAGCATAACATTATGGGTCGTCAGCAGCAATTGCGTTCGAGTCTCTGCAGAACAACAGGTCAGGTACATCTCAAGTAGGTGACGGATCAACAAGGGATGCAGACTGCGGTCAATCTCATCAATAAGATAGACCCTCTGAGACACTTGCGACGAAAGATCAATAAAGGCGGGCAGGAGATCAATAACCCGTAGTGAACCATCCGATTCCTGATGAATTTCGAATCTGGCCTCTGTACCATCCGATTTCGTATGGAAAGTGACCAGTCTCTTTGCGGTTAACTCCCCATCCTTGCGGGTAATCACCATGCGGTCAGCCGGATTTTCCCGCACCAGATGAGCACTCTTACCTTCCTGCACTTCTTCCTGGAGTTCGGTCTTTAATCGCTCGGTAAGCGGTATGTTCTCAAATGGAATTTCTTCACTATCAAGATGAGCAATTCCGGTATCGAGCCATGTCAACATCTCGTTCATGGCCATGTAAAGTGGATGTTCTTCATCAAAAAACTCAAAGGGTCCAAACCGCGAGTCGGGTGCCACCAGTTCAAGCGTATTCTCAAACCAGTCATAGACTGGTCTGAAATTGTCCACCTTTTGGGACACGGAGTTGGTCAAAAAAAGCTGATTATCCCGGGTCCCCCTGAAAGCGAATTGCAAGAACATGTCTTCGGCGAGCGATGTATCAAAGCTGAGATTGCCATCTCGTCGATCATAGAGCACTTTTTCACTTGTACTCGTGATCTTAACCATTCTTTCTTCCAGCACCGCCTCTTGGGTCACTGCAAAGCTAAAATCGTAGATGATCTCGTCAATCAGCAACTCAAAAGAAAAGCACGAAGGCCGACTTTTCCCCTCGGCATCCAATCGAAATGTCTCAATTGGAATCAGGCTATCGGGTCTGGTACCTTTAATAACCAGCGTCTTGACAAAATTCAGAGCCTTAAAAAAATTGGTCTTGCCCGAGGCATTGCCGCCATAAATCGCCGCAATCGGAAGAACCCGCGTTTGGTACTTGCCGAGCTTTGGGACGCGTTCTCCATGCTGACGCTCTCGGCTGGCAACCATCGAAAAGGTGGTTGGGTCGCGGAAAGACATCCAGTTTTCTACTGAGAAACTGATTATCATCTCACCACCTCCTAATATGATATTTTCGGCTTATATCATATTAAACTTAGAGAAATTTAGCCAAAAATCAAGGTGAAAAGAGAAAAAATCTCTTTAAATATATTTTATTTAGTAATGATCATTGGGTATAACATCAGAAATAGGTACAAAACACAGGGCGACCACAGGGGGTCGCCCCTACAACAAACACTGGATCGCGGCTCAACACCCTGCCGCGATGACAATCGCTTTCAACTTCTTACTTCACATTTCTCACTTCCTACTTCACACTTCCAACCCCACACCAAACGCCCTCTCAAACTCCCCCCAAAGATCGAGATCAACATCAGCAGTGGCATCGGAGAGCACCTCGTCGAGTTCGCGGGGAGAAGCCGGTCCCACAAGAAGCATGCCATTGCCATTTAAGGGTGCTGCCAGACAAAACTGCAGAGCAAAGCGACGAATACTAATCCCCCGCGCATTGCACCACTCCCACATCGCAACAGCGCGCTCTGCCTGCCCTGGATACCGGCGACCCGTCAACTCGACATCGGGCCTGGGACCTGCCAGCACACCCATACCCTGCACACTCGCCAGAATAACACCCACATCGTGCTCAAGCGCGAGAGGAATCGTCGTCTCCGCAGCCGTCTGACTCAGCAACGTATAATCGAGAAACGTAATCACAATATCGCAAACCCCCGTCTCAATCGCATAGCGGTGAAAATCGTGTGAACGACAGCCAATACCCGTATAACCGATCAGCCCCTCGTCTCTCATCTTCAAAAGCTCATCCGAAGCATACCCCGGTGAATAAACCTCTTCTATATCCCTCGGATCGTGGATAAGCAACGCATCGATATAATCCGTCTTGAGTTGCCTAAGACTATTCTCAACCGTCCATCGAATCGACTTCGCCGAAAAATCGTGCCGCCGATCCCGATGAGTACCCGCCTTAGTCTGCAAATAAACCTTCTCCCGGTACCCCCCTTGAAGCGCGAGACCCACGCGCCGCTCGCTCTCGCCCGCGCCATAAGCAGCAGACGTATCGATAAAATTGATCCCCCGATCAATCGCCTCTCGCACAGTCGCAACCCCCTCATCATCGGAAACGCGCTGCGGACTGCCGAGAAACGCACAGCCAAGACCAATCGCTTTGGGTTTAAGTTCCGTGCGACCAAGACGTCGCGTTTCGAGTTCAGGCATAGCATCTCCTTATTTATTTTCGTTCACTTCTCACATAACGCGCCAGCAAGCTCAGATTCCGAATAAACGTGCGGCACGAAAGAATCTCCGCCTCAATGCGCTCGCGTCTATTCTCTGGATTCCTCAACGACCCCTGCTCGACCCAGCGCCCCCGGTCATCGAGCGCATCAATAACTTCCCTCACGCGATCAGCACCCGGGCTGGTAACGCGCCCGCGCTCAGACAGAATCTTCTCCCGCCCCTCTGCCCTGATGCGCTTATACAGAACCTCAACCCGCTCAATCCGACTCCCACTCACCTTAAACGCATAATGCGTGGGCAAATCTGAATCGTCATACGTAAGCACATAATCGCGGGTAAAAAACAGCGGCCGATTGGTCTGAAGCTCGTAAAACCGCGCCAGGCGACCATCGGGCAAAAGCGAGCGCTTTGCCCAATCCAGCGCCCTGGGAATCGGATCCAAAAAGCGTTCCCCACCGGTCGCCAAATACAAATCCAAAAGCACTTGCAAAACCCCAAAACTCTCCCCACCCGTAACAGAAGGCGGCTCAAAACGACGCGCCCAGGTCGGCTCCATATCCAAATTGTACTGCTGCGCCCACGCGGGCTGTGGCTCGGGCATCTGCGCCAGAATAATAAAATCACCACCGCGCTTGGCCGCATCGAGGTAGCGGACATCCCCGTAAACATCGTACGCCTCAACCATCGTCTCGATCACATCGGCAATCGCATTATCATTAAACGTATAATAATCCAAATAGCGCGTATTGGGATAGGTCCGCGACCACGTATTGGGATAACGCGCCTTCTTCACCGGAAACTTTTCCGGATCGGGAAAAACCTCAAACCGCTGCGGCCACGCCCCATTTGGATACTGCGCCTTGAGAAGCGCATCGAGACCAAATAACACCGCCGTGTGAACCTCTTCATCCTCAAAATCTTGCACCTTATCAACCCGCATCAACAACTGCAACGCACTCTGCGTATTATTATCGTCAAGCGTCGTGCGATTGCGGCGGTTCCCCGTATCGACATCGCCCCGCTCGACATCTCGTCGAAAATGCCAGCGTTTGCTCTGCTCCGCATCAAAATCAATGCGATAATCCCAACCCCCGGAAGCGAGTTGCCCCCAAACAAGCGCGCGCGCCGCCTCAACAGCACCATTCAAAAACAGCGTATCGCCCGTAGCCTCATACGCCTCCAAAAACGCCATACCCACAGCAGGTGTACCCGGCGGCTGCACCCAGATCGTCGAAAACGACGCCGTACCCTCGCCCTCGCGCATGGAAAAATCGGTCTTATACCGCCACAAATAACCGCCATTGGTCGCAACATCGGTGCGAAAATAGCGCGCCGCCATAACCATCGCATCAATCGCAGCCCGATGAAGACTTTCATCCGCACCGAGCGGCGCACTGACCATCAGGAGCAAAACAAAAAATCTTTTCATAAAAACCTTTCTGGATTGCGGCTAAAATCCTGCCGCAATGACGTACGCACAACTCAGTAGTGACAGTTGCCTTTAACCCTTATCGCGCTGCAAGCTATCCCATTCACATCCTGTGGTCAACCGCAAAATGCCCACATCAGTTGCGCTTTTAATCTTTAGCATGTAAATTTGAGACACAATGGACATCCTCTACCTCGACAATCACCTGCTGGTCGTACACAAAACCGCTGGCCTGCTCGTACAGGGCAACCACACTGGCGACAAAAACTTGCTGGACATGGGCAAAGCCTATCTCAAAGTCAAATTCAACAAACCTGGCAACGTATTTCTCGGACTCGTACACCGATTGGACCGTCCCGTATCGGGCGTAGTCGTCTTTGCGCGTACATCGAAATCAGCTCGCCGCCTGTCGCAACAATTTCGAGAGCGAACCGTTGAAAAACGCTATATCGCTCTCGTCCACGGCAAAATTCCCGAAAACGGCCATCTCGTAAACCACATCGCGCGGCGGCAAACAAAAAGCCGCATCGTAAACGCCCCTCACGGACAACGCGCAGAACTCACGTACGAGCGACTGGCATATCGCAACGGGATATCCTCAATCCGCGTGGACCTCGCCACCGGACGCCATCACCAAATACGCGTACAATTCGCGGACATAGGCCACCCTGTATTGGGCGACTTTAAATACGGATCGCGCAAACCATTCCCCAACCGCGCCATCGCCCTCCACGCACAGAGCCTGACCATAATACACCCGACAAAAAAGGAACGCATGACCTTTGAAACCCGGCCAGAAAAATTTTGGCCCAAATCTTTCACATAGCTTTAAAGCACACCCATGACCGAACAAATAACCTATCGCAATCGCAAAACAGGTGAAATGATCTCCGAACCGCTCATATTGCCCCGCGTTCAATACGCTGTTGCGCGATCTCGGGTCGCAATAGTTATTTACAACATAGTCCTGAACACATACCCATTTTGCTGGCTACTCGGCAAATGGATGGACCTATCGGGATCGCGAAAAAAAATCCAGGCATTTGTACAAAAATACGACATCAACCTCAACGAAATCGAATTGCCCCTGAACCAGTACAAAAACCTAAACGCCTTTTTCTCGCGCAAACTCAAACCCGACGCACGCCCCTTTATCGCCGACCTCCGCATCTTCTGTTCACCCGCCGATGGCAAAGTACTCGCATATCCCAAACTAAATGCACAAACCCGTTTACCCATCAAAGGATCCCATGTCGATATTGCACACCTCCTATCATCAAAAGAATCTGCAATCCCCTATAGAAATGGTGCTGCACTCGTCATTCGATTGGCCCCGGCAGACTATCACCGCTACCACTTTCCCGTTGCTGGCATCGCAACCTCATCTACTAAAATCTCTGGACGCTATTATCTCGTCAATCCCATTGCCCTCGACGTAAAACCCGACTTATTTGCCCACAACAAGCGCGAAGTAACATACCTCGAAACCGAACACTTTGGCCGCATCCTGATCATGGAAGTAGCGGGCTGGGGCGTGGGGCGCATCGTCCAAACATACCAGCCGGGCAATGTAGAACGTGGGCAGGAAAAGGGCTATTTCCAATTTGGAGGATCTACTCTGGTACTCTTGTTTGAGCCCGGGCGCATTGTCTTTGACAATGACCTGACCCGCGATACACAAGCAGGCATCGAAGTCCAGGTACACGCGGGATCACAACTGGGCGTACAGGCCGTATCATGAATTTGAAAACACCATCCAGATTAACCGCACTATCGGGCTTGTTCTTCGCCTTTGGCATCGCGATCTACGCCATACACGCGCAATACGAAGCCGCCCTCATAGCCCTGCTATTCGCCGCCCTGCTCAATATCTGGCGCAACCCAAAACACGTCGTTCTCAACCGCCTCATTGCAATTTGCACCTATGGTTTTGCACCCGCTATTTTTGCCTATTGCTTTGGATTAAAAGGTCCCCTATCCGTCGCATTGCTCATCGGATACACAGGTGTTTACGCCATAAAATTGTCAGATACAGACCGGGACGAAAGACCATCATCGGTATTACTCTTGCCGCTGGTATTCACAACGCGCTTTATCCTGCCCGACGATCGCGTTGGACAAATTTTATTCATCACATATCTTTTAATGATCGCAACCCTGCTCCTCAACATACCAGCGCGCAAACCAAAAGCGATTGTATTTGCCGTGATAATCACAATACTCATCGCAATCTACGCTTGGGCTATCTGGACGGCAATGCCATAAACCTTTAACCTGAAAATATCCTATGCCAACAATCAACCTCATAACCCTCGGCTGCCCCAAAAATACCGTCGATTCCGAGCGCATGCACCACCTCCTCAAGCTCAACGGCTACGACCTCTCGGACAACGCGGAAGACGCCGACATCATCGTCGTCAACACCTGCGGATTCATCGAACCAGCCAAAGAAGAATCAATAGCAACAGTAATGGACGCCGCAGAATACAAAAAAAACGGACGTTGTCGCGGCGTCATCGTCACGGGCTGCCTGGCCGAGCGATATCGAACAGAATTGGAAACCGAACTCGTCGAAGCAGACATGATCGTGGGCCTCGCCGGCGAACGCGAAATCGTCGCACACTGCGATCACCTGTTGGGCACATCGCGCATACACACCATCCGAGATGCAGAAGCCCGCCATCTACTCACCCCAAAACACTGGGCGTACTTGCGAATCTCGGACGGATGCGACAGAACATGTGCATTTTGCGCCATCCCGAGCTTTCGCGGAAAAAACAAAAGCGAAAACCTGGACCGCCTCATCGCCGAAGCCTATCGCATGGTCGGCAACGGCGTGCGCGAAATCGCCCTCATCGCCCAGGACACCATGCGATATGGCGCAGACCTGTACGGCAAACCCCGGCTGATAGACCTGCTAAAAGAACTAATCCAAATCGAGAAACTCGACTGGGTGCGGATGTTATACGCCTATCCAACCGGTTGGCGCAATGAACTAATCGACCTCCTGGCAACCGAAGAAAAATTGTGTGCCTACATCGACCTGCCCATCCAGCACGCATCAGACCCTATACTAAAAGCCATGAACCGGGGCACC
The DNA here is from genome assembly GCA_026705765.1 of Gemmatimonadota bacterium. Taxonomy (NCBI): domain Bacteria; kingdom Pseudomonadati; phylum Gemmatimonadota; species Gemmatimonadota bacterium. Next base: position 1,104 of record JAPPAB010000167.1, on the reverse strand, counting down.
ACAAAAGCGGGCATTCGAAAACTCATCCACACCTTGCGCGAACGCATACCCAATTTGACCATCCGCTCATCAATTATCACCGGATTTCCCGGCGAACGCGATGAACACTTTGCAGAACTCATGGACTTCGTCGATGAAATGCAATTCAACCGCCTCGTCGGATTCACCTATTCACACGAAGAAGGCACGCAAGCGGGCGCACTGCAAGACGACGTACCCGAAGACATCAAACGCGAACGGTTGAACGACCTCATGGCATTACAGGCGCAAATATCGGGCGAATTGAACGCCGTACATGTGGGACGCACCTTCAAAGTACTGGTAGATGAAGCCTCAGACGACCCGGCATATCACTACATCGGCCGCACGCGAATGGACGCCCCGGAAATCGACGGCGCCGTATTCTTCACGGGTCCTGCAAATATCGGTGACTTTGTCGAAGTCGAAATCACCGACGCAACCGAACACGACCTCATCGGACATGTCGTCAAAACCAACGCCCTATTGGAAATCGCGCCCACACAAAACTGAGGAAAACAATGACCATCATCGCTGCAATGGACAAAAACCGCGTCATTGGTCGGGACAACCAAATGCCCTGGCACATCTCTGAAGAATCGAAGCACTTTCGGCGCACCACTACTGGACACGTCCTCCTCGTAGGGCGCAAAACATATCAATCCTGGGGTGGCAAACCCCTGCCGGACCGCCTACATGTCATCGTGAGCCGCACCCTGCCCGACACAAAAGGCGTAGATGTGTGCAGATCACTCGAAGAAGCCATTGAAAAAGCCAGATCCTATGACCGCGAAGTATTCATCTGCGGCGGCGGCGAAATTTATCGCGCCCTGCTTTCAAAAGCCGACCAGATGATCCTATCGTACATCGACGGTGAATACGCAGGTGATGAATACTTCCCCGAATTTGACGAAAATGAATGGACCATCTCAAAAAAAGAGCCACATGATCAATTCACAGTCGTATATTATGAACGCAAGAGTTAGACAAAGAACTTCTACTCGCTACACTTCTCCCATTTATGCTCCCCCATCAAATATTGACCTGTAAAGAGGGGGTATTTCTATATGTACACATATCTCGACC